>JAJZJL010000172.1 GCA_021810145.1 Planctomycetota bacterium
CCAGGAGCCGCAATGGGCGGGGGCGCGGCGGGCGATGGCGCTGGATATGGCAAAATTTGAGTGGGCTCAAATCGAAGCTTTTGATGCCGAATCGCGGCCCGTGCTTGCCGCCGCCGATCTGGCGGGGGCCAGCAGGCTTGAGCTGAAATTGAAATTGCAGCCGTATCTATCGTTGCTGCCGCTGGGTTTTGCACTCGATGAATTCTCAATTGGCTTGAAAAAGGGTGCCTCCATGCATACTCAAGCCGCGGAAGGGAAGAGGCGCATAGAAAGCCGGCACCCGGTGCGGCTTCCGGAAAGGAAGCGGATTTTTCTGGCGGTTCATCGCTTCAACAATATGGTGTTTTTCAAACGTTTGGAAGAGCCGGCATTTGCGCTGTTGGAACACCTGCGGCGGGGCGTTGCGGTGCGGGAAGCGGTGGGGCGGGCCTTGCCGCCATTTTTCAGTGCCGATCCGACCCGAAATTGGCCCGAACAGATCAAACAATGGTTTGCCAACTGGGCGGAACTGGGGTGGTTGTGCCGGTAGATTAGCGGCTTGGCGACAGCTTTGTCTTCATCCGGTGTTTCGGTGAAGGACTTGCATCCAATAGCTGGCGGTTATCCGTATAAGAATCGGCGGGCGGGCTGGAGGTTGCACACGTTGTCGAGATGGGTGGCAGTTGGCCGATTCGTATGGCCTGCCCGCGGCAACGAGTGCGGAAATCATATTTTGCGGTTCTTAGTTGTATTGCCCACCCGGCATGATTTTCCCGTAATTCTCGGCACTGTAAGAGCCGTAAATCATTGGCGACTAACCTTGCGTTCATGTCCGATGGCATGGACAGGGTAAATGTTTCTCTATTGCAGGAAGGTTCATGTATGTCGCAACAGAAAGCCAAAGCGCCTGCTGGAAGCCTGTTTGTCGGGTTGGTGGTGACGGCGGGATGGTTTGTACCCGCGGCAGGGGCGCAAAGCCCAACCGCCGGATTGTTGCATTTTGACTCCGAGAGTCTGGCAACCATTGAAGCGGATGATGTTCCCGCCGCACCGCCGGCTGATGGTCGTTATTTTTTTAATCTGCTGGATCATCGCAGCAAGTATGCGACCGGCTTTTTTCCGGGGGGAATTGTTGCCGCCGCCATGCCCGCGCAGCGCGAAATCGCGGAAACGTGGTATGACTACCAGCGGCCCGGTTTGCGTACGCAGTTGTTTTACAATGAGATCAAGTGGGGGTTGGATCAATGGACCCTTTCCTTTGAGGCACCGTGGCAACATGCACATGTGGACGGCGCTGGGGCGGGGGCGTCACGCAATCTGGACGGCTTTGGTAATTTCGCCATTTCTTTCCGCTCTCCCATTTATCAGTATGTGTCAAAAAATGGATTCTGGGATTATTCACTGGTTCCGGATTTTGAAGTTGATGCGCCATCCGGATCGGCCACGAGTACCGGGACGGTGATATATCCGCAGGTTTATCAACTTTTGGGCATTGGGAACCATTTGAGCCTGCAGGGCAGTTTCGGTACCGCATTTTTGACCGGGTCCGGACTTGGCGGGCAGAAGCAGATTCGCTGGAGCGCCATCATTGGATACAATGTGTACCATCGCAATTTCCCGATTCCCGGTATCGCTGACATCACGCCGCTGATGGAGATCGTCGGGACGGATCCGATATCCGGTGCCAATGTTGGACAACAATCCATCAGCGTGGATTTTGGCGCCGAGATTAATCCCATGCCCAAATGGGGTTACTTGACCCCGTACTTCGGCTTTGCGGCCGGTCCGGCTCTGACGCGCAGCGCCCGGGCGGGCGGGGATTGGGTATTATCCGCTTATCTCGCATTCGCGTTGCCTTGAGGCGTTCGGATCAAGTAAGCGAGCCATGATTGGAAAAGTTTTGGCAATGCTGGAATAATCAATCGAGACGGAGGTTTTTGTGGTAGATGAAGAAACAGGGTTGTTGCATCGGCTGGATGCTCTGCGCTGGACAAAACTGCATACCGGTGTGACTTTGGCGCTGGGGGTGGGGTGGTTGCTGGATTCCTTTGAGGTCAACCTTACCGGAAGTGTGCTGGGAATATTGCAGAAGCAGTTTGCCGTTACGGCACAGCAGGCGGCGTGGATCACCAGCGTGTGGCTGCTGGGAATCATGGCCGGTGCGGTGGTGTTCGGCTATCTGGCCGATCGGTTTGGGCGGAAAAAGCTCTTTATCATGACCTTGACGTTGTATGCCATTTGCACCGTGCTAAGCAGTCTTTCCCCTGATTACTGGTCGTTTATGGTCTTTCGATTTCTCACGGCCATGGGCGTTGGCGCGGAATATTCAGCCATCAGCAGCGCCATCGGCGAATTTCTGCCGGTGAAAAGCCGCGGTCGCGCCGCGGCGCTGGTGATGAATTTCTGGCCTGTCGGTGCGATGATCGCGGCTTTGGCGAATTGGGAATGTCTGAATCTGTTGGCACATTACCCGAATGTGGCGTGGCGCGTGGCTTTCGCGCTGGGGGCCATCGGCGCGGTCGGGGTGGCGTGGTTTCGTAAGGCAATACCGGAATCTCCGCGCTGGCTGCTGTCCCACGGCAAGGTCCGGGAGGCCGCCGCGGTGGTTCAACAATTTGAACTGGCGGCGGACCCCGCGCAAGGCAACCGCGTTCCGGTGGAAACAATGCCGGCTGATCGGTCGGCCGACCGCTCAGGATTTGTTTCGCAGATCAAAGAATTGGTGCATTGCTATCCCGGACGGCTGGCTTTGGGTTCCATTCTGGATTTATCGGAGGCCTTTGGCTACTACGGCCTGTTCACCTTCATGGCGTTGAAAGTTCTGCCCGCGGTTCATATTGCCGACGCAATGGTTCCGGCCTTTTATTTTATGGGTAATGTGGCGGCGCTGGCCGGTGGATTGTGCATGGTTTTGATGTTCGACCGGTTGGGGCGCAAATTTACCGTTACAAGCTTTTATGCGTTGGCGGCACTTTTTACGGTGCTGCTTATTCCCGCCGCGGAAACGAAGAGTCCATGGATGGTGCTGGGCGCATTTATGCTGGCTAATTTTGCGGCAACGGGAGCCTGGACAAGTGCCTATCCGACTTTTTCGGAAATCTTTCCAACGCGCCTTCGGGCCACGGGAATCGGTGTTTCGGTGGCGGTGGGGCGGATAGGGGCCATGGCCTCCGGACCGCTGCTGGTGTGGCTTAGTGATCATACCGGAACAAATACCGCATTTTTACTGGTATCCGCGCTATGGCTGCTGGGATGCGCGGCCATGATTCCGTGGTGCCTGCGCGGTGTTGATGGAGCCGGTATATCCCTGGAAAAAATCGTTGAAGTTGCGCCATTGACCGTATAATCATCAGATGGTTATTGGAAGGTATTGAACAAAATGACAGAAATGCCTGCTGTAAATCATGCAATGCCTATCGACTGCCGCAATGCGCGAAAAATAGCTGTCTTCGCCGGAGCTTACGGCAATGTGCCGGCGATGAAGGCGTGCATTGAAGATGCGAGAGGCAAGCAGTGCGATCGGTTGGCTTTTATCGGCGACGCCATTGGATGTTGCGGTCATTCCAATGAGATACTGGATCTGATTAATACTTCCATGGCCATTCGCGTTGCGGGAAATCATGAGCAGCAGGCGGTGCTGGGGCAGGAAAGCTGTGGCTGCGGTTATACATCCAGGGATGATGAACTGCTGGGCTGCCAGGCATTTGCGCTGGCGACCGGCGAACTCGATGCGTGTCACCGCAAAGCGCTGGCTCACTGGCCGAATGAACTGATGCTGAACTCCGTGTGCGGTCGGATACTGTTATGCCATGGCAGTCCGGATCGAACCAACGAATTTCTATATGAATCACAACTGGATCATTTGCGCCTGCGGAAATGGCTTGAGCAGCGCGACGCGATTGGTTTTGTGTGCTCGCATTCCGGGCTGCCGTGGATTCGGTCCGTTGATAGCTCCGGATTTGCCGTAAATTGCGGAGTGGTTGGAAAGCCGGATCATGATGGAGATACAGCCGTTCATTACGCCATATTGGATTGCTCCCGGACCGGGATGATTTGTGTGACCATTGAATCTGTCACTTATGATGCTCGCGCTTGGGCAATGCAATTACGGCAGCAGGGCGTGCCGGAAATATTTATTACACCGCTGGAAACCGGTATCTGGACCACTGGCGTTAAAAGTCTGCCGGAATCACAGCGTTCACCGAGCCGCAACTTTGGACCGCTTCGGCTGATTATGCCGGTGCCGGCCCGCCATCGAATTAAAATTTCTTCAGGAAAAGGAAGTATCGCCACATGAATTTACCAATTTTAAGCAATCGAATGGAGAATTCCTTTGACCGTCGGCTCCGAGAGGCCGGCGAAGAAAGGTTTAACGGTTTAAGTATCCATACGGTACAGGTGAATGTGGGGTTGAAGTGCAATCTGGCCTGCCATCACTGCCACGTTGAATCCTCGCCGAAACGTACCGAGGAAATGACCTGGGAAACAATGGAGATGGTATTGCGGGCCGCGGAAAAAGCCGGTGCTCGAACCATCGACATCACCGGCGGAGCGCCGGAGATGAATCCCCAATTTCGACGTTTTGTCGATGCCGCCATCGCCCGGAGGTATGAGGTGATGGTTCGCACCAACCTTACGATTATGCTGGAGGAACCCTACACCGACTTGCCGGAGTTCTATGCCGCTCGCCGCGTGCATCTGGTCGCGTCGCTGCCCTGTTATCTGGAAACCAACGTGGACCGCCAGCGTGGGAAGCATGTTTATCAGGAGAGTGTTGAAATTATTCAACGGCTCAATGCCCTGGGGTATGGCACGCGGGAAGAGTTGCCGCTGGATCTGGTGTATAACCCGGGCGGGCCGTCGCTTCCGCCGGAGCAGGGTGCTTTGGAATCTGCATACCGGCGGGAACTCGGTTCACATTTTGGCATACGGTTTACCAGGCTTTATACGATTACCAATTTGCCCATCGGCCGCTTTCAGCATGATTTACAGCGTCAGGGATATGCGGAAAAATATCAGGACCTGCTGGAACGGACATTTAATCAATCCACGGTCAATGAATTGATGTGCCGGCATCAGTTGCATGTCGGATGGGATGGCACAACGTATGACTGCGATTTCAATTACGCATTGAAACTTCCGGCCAACGCGGGTCATATCCGGGATTTTGATCCCGCGACGTTTCTGGCACGCCGTATTGCCACCGGCCCGCATTGCTTCGGGTGCACCGCGGGAGCGGGATCATCCTGCGGTGGCAGTTTGGTCGCCGATGGTGCCGGAACCGCGAACCTCGCCCGCGGCGCGGCGGGATAAAACGGGAAAAATATGGATGGCTTGTAAGATTATCTCCCGGTGTGTGACCAACCATGTATGGAAAATAATGTTTGTGAAATCCGGGACATGCACATGAGCCACAAAATGAATTTATCCGGGCGTTTATCGCGTTGGGTGCAGATCGCTTCGATGCTGATAATCATCGGGTGCATGATCGCGATTTTCCGCATTATTCCAGTGGGTCTGGGAATCGCCCGTCTGCAGGGCTGGCTGGCGGCTCTGGGCGGGCGTGGGATCGTTGCATATATAGGTATCTATATCGTGGCGACCATTCTGCTGATTCCCGGTTCCGCCATTACGCTTCTGGCGGGTGTATTGTATGGGCCTTGGTGGGGCACGGTGATTGTGTCCGCGGGGGCGACATTGGGCGCGGCGGCGGCATATCTGCTGGGGCGGTATGCGTTGAGATCAACGGTGGAAAAGACCACCGCTAAAACGCCAAAATTCGCAGCCATAGACCGGGCGATCGGAAAAAATGGATGGAAGATTGTGGCCCTGCTGCGGCTTTCTCCGGTGGTGCCATTTAATTTGAGTAATTATTTCTTCGGGTTAACCGCCATCCGCTTTCTGCCCTATGTACTGGTAAGCTGGATATGTATGCTGCCGGGAACACTTCTGTATGTTTATCTGGGGTATGCGGCCGGGCAGGCCGCGGGTGCCGGCGGGGCGGATACCGACAACTGGCTGCACTGGACCTTAATAGGCATCGGCCTGTTGCTGATTATCGCGGTGAGTATTTACATCACCAGATTGGCCAAACAGGCTCTGGCCTCGGAATCGGGAGTTATCGAGATGGAAACATCAACCGAAAATCAGTTGCCGGCGGCTGCGGGCCGTTCCCGACGCCCCATGATATTGGCTGTGTTGGCCCTTATTATGCTCGGGTTAACCGCCTGCACCTGGATCAATCGCGGTCCTCTTGCGGGAATCTTCGGGCCACCACCGGTTAAACTGGTGAATAAATTCAAAGCCAATCCGAATGGCCCGCGGTTCAGCAATGCAATGTTCAACGCTGTGGTGGATAAATATGTCCACACGGGTGGATGGGTGGATTACAACGGCTTGTCAGCGCATCAAGAGAACCTTGACGCGTATATCGCCCAATTGGCCAAAGCTCCATTCGCACAACTTGGCCGGAACAATAAACTGGCTTTGCTGATCAACGCGTATAACGCCTTTACGCTTCGGCTGATTCTTAATTATTACCCGAAGATCCAATCCATTCGCGACATTCCATCAGCCAAACGTTGGGATTATGTTCATTGGAACATTGGCGGAAAGCTCTACAGCCTGGATCAGATAGAACTGATGCTCCGTCGTGATTTTGCCGATCCACGCATTCATTTTGCCATT
>JAJZJL010000173.1 GCA_021810145.1 Planctomycetota bacterium
TACCGCCAGCGGATTGAAAGATAAATGATGCGTTGGGCATGAGCATATGGGGGCTGTGGCGGTTTGCGGATAGGGGGGGGCGTGAACGAGTCCCGGCGTGCCGGGAAACAACGAGCAACGAACAACGAACAACGGGCAACGGGCAATGAGCAATGACACTTGGCGCAACGGGGAGCAGCGGACAATTGGTAGCGCTTTGACGGTGGAAATCGGAATCGATGGCCGCTCGCTATGATCTGGCAATGCCGCGTTTGGCGCGCGAACCGATGATGCAAATTGGCAAAATGTGTCACAGGCCTGGTAACATGAATTGCCATCGAAACTATTTGCCGTTCGATCTGACAGAAGGTATTCTTTTCGGCCTTTGGTGAATTTGTCCCATGGAGCAGCACAATGAGCGGAACAACTGAATTGATAGCCCGGCACGAGGGCGCACTGATTGGCAATTACGGCAAACTTCCGGTGGCGCTGGTGCGCGGTCAGGGGGCGATGCTGTGGGATGCCGATGGCAAGGAATATATTGACTTTTTTGCCGGTTTCGGCGGTACGATTCTTGGACATTGCCACCCCCGGCTGGTCGCGGCCATTACCGCGCAGGCGCAAAGCTTGTGGCAGGTGGGCAATCAGTTTTACAGCGAACCGCAAATCCGGCTGGCGGAACATCTGAAAGCCAAAGCATTTGAAGGCCGGGCGTTCTTCTGTCACAGCGGAGCGGAAGCGGCGGAAGCGGCCATTAAACTGGCACGCATTTCGGCGGGTTCCAATCGTCCGAAGATTGTCACCATGCAGAAGGGGTTTCATGGTCGCACGATGGGAGCACTCTCCGCCACCGCCGGACCGGCGCAGAATGGCTTTGCCCCGTTGGTACCGGGGTTTGTGCATGTTCCATTTGATAATCTTGAGGCACTGGAAGACGTGGTGGACGGCACGACCGCGGCGGTGATGCTGGAACCGATTCAGGGTGAAGGCGGCATTAATGAGCCAACCAGGGGATATTTGCGGGCTGTGCGCGAGTTGTGTGACCGTTGCGGAGCGTTGCTGATTTTTGATGAGGTATGGACGGGGGTTGGACGCACGGGCCATTGGTTCGGGCACCAGATTTCCGGCGTTACGCCCGATATTATGACGCTGGGAAAAGCCTTGGGCGGCGGCGTGCCGGTGGGAGGAATTCTGGCCAGCCCGCGGCTGGCGGCATATTTTAAGCCAGGTACGCATGGCTGCACGCTGGGAGGCAATCCGATTTGTGCCAACGTGAGCGCGGCCGTATTTGATGTTATTCAGCAGGAGAACCTGTTGGATCATGCCCGCACTGCCGGAGCCATGATTCGTGAAAAGCTCGCCGGTTCCGCCATCAGCGGCAGGATAAAAGCCATTCGCGGCAGCGGGCTATTTCTGGGTGTGGAGCTTGATATACCCGATGCCACGCCGGTGGTGCGCCATGCTTTGGCCAATGGCCTGATTGTCAATGCGACGCAAAAAAATGTTCTGCGCATATGCCCGTCGCTGGTTATTACGCCGCCCCAGATTGAAAAGGCTTTGACCATTCTGGAAAAAGCGATTGCCGCAGTTTGAATTTGCCATTGATTCGTTACAATGGAAGCAGGAAAATATTACGCCCGGAGGGCTTAATCATGCTTGTTAAAGAATGTATGAAATGTTCGCGCCCGGCGTTGATCCATATTACGGATGTGGTGACAAAAGGTCCGCCGCTGAAGGTTGTTGAGATTCATCTTTGCCTGGAACATGCCATTGAATCCGGTCTGATGGGAGCACCGGTGCTGATCGGCAAAACTTCGACCGGCAAGCCGATCAGCCAGGTGCCCATGCACCCGGAATTGGCAAAATTAAAACACCTTGATGCAACCGCGGGAGTCATTGAAGAGGTTGATACCATTGGCGCATCGGTGGCCTGTCCGACGTGCGGCACAACCTGGGCCCAATTTCAGAAGCGAGGCCTGTTCGGGTGCGCCAATGATTACACACTCTTTGAAAAGCAATTAGCCGAGATGATCCGTTCCATGCACGAGCGGCATTCCCAGCACACCGGCAAACTTCCGCCGCACAGCAGTTCAACCGAAACGCTGGTGCGGGCGAGGATCATTCAACTCAAAACGCAGCTCAGCGCTGCGGTGCAGGGGGAACGCTATGAAGAAGCGGCACGGTTGCGGGATCAGCTTCGGACCATCTCGGAAACCAATGCGTAAACGATTGGCGGTGGCGCAAAGCCTCCGTTGCCTCGCCAGCAAAGTCCGGGACGCAAAGATACGATAGCACATGCTCCACATGACCGGCAACCTCCCCGTCTGCCGTGAAAGATTTCGCGCTTATCGGATTCTGGAAATCCATCGACCAATCCACTTGGCACGGCGCTAAGTTTTTGTTAAGGGGGGATTGGGGGCAGCCCTGTCAACCTGCTTGCCGAGAGCAGTCGCGGTTGGATAAGTATCATCGCTGTGACTATTAAATCAGAAAAGCGAATAAATTGAAAAAAGTGTGCGTTAAATCGGGTAAATCGGCGGTGGCATTTATTTTGGGTTGCAATTTAAGGCATATCTGGCGCATAATGCTTTTGGCGGAGGCTGGTCCGAGATAGAAAAAGGGACTGGCTTCTATGTTTCAGGGTTATGAGATCGATGGGCTTTTCGACGAAATGTTCGATCAGCCGCAGCGGCCAAGGCCGCACTACTCCGCATTGTATTCCCGGTTACATGATCTGGGAATGACAGCGTTGCAGCACCGCAGCCGGATGGCTGATTTGTGCTTCCGCAATCAAGGTATCACCTTTACGGTATACAAAGATACATTGGGTGTGGAAAAAATATTCCCCTTTGATCTGATTCCACGGATTATTCCCGACCGGGAATGGGCCCATCTCGAACGCGGATTGATTCAGCGCATTACCGCCTTAAATCTATTTTGCCATGACATCTATCATCAGCAGGCCATTCTGCGCGAAAAGATCATCGATGCGGAATTGATCTACGGGGCCAAAATGTTCCGGCGGGAAATGATCGGCGTAAATATTCCCAAGGATATTTACATCACAATCTGCGGAACGGATTTAATCCGCGATGTTCACGGCAATTATCTGGTCCTGGAAGATAACTGCCGCACTCCCAGCGGCGTGAGTTATGTGCTGGAAAACCGCGCTGTGATGAAGCGGGTGTTTCCCGCGTTGTTTCAAGCGGCCCGCGTGCGCCCGATAGAGGATTATCCGCATAATCTGCTGCGCTGTCTCAAGCACCTGGCCCCGCCGGAGGTTGAAGAACCGTGTATTGTGGTACTGACCCCCGGTGTATTTAACTCAGCCTATTTTGAGCACAGCTTTCTGGCGCGGCAAATGGGTGTGGAACTCGTGGAGGGCCGCGACCTTCTGGTGGAAGATAATTATATCTACATGCGCACCACGGCGGGGCTGCGACGCGTGGATGTCATTTATCGCCGGGTGGACGATGATTTTCTGGACCCGCTTTGCTTTCGCCCCGATTCCATGCTGGGGGTGGCGGGTTTGATGAATGTCTACCGGCTTGGACACGTGGCATTGGCAAACTCCGTTGGAACCGGAGTGGCCGACGACAAAGCCATTTATCCCTTTGTGCCTGACATGATCCGCTTTTATCTGGCGGAAGAACCGATTCTCCAAAGCGTTCCGACATATATCTGCAGTCGGCCTGATGATCGGAAATACGTCCTTGAACATCTGGATCAACTGGTGGTCAAAGCCACCAATGAGGCCGGCGGATACGGCATGCTGATGGGGCATCAGGCGGACCATGCGGAACGGGAAGAGTTTGCCTGCAAGATCAGGGACAACCCGAGAAATTTCATCGCGCAGCCGGTGGTGCAGTTAAGTCAGCAGCCGAGTCTGGCTGACGGGGCGTTGCGGGGCCGCCGCATTGACCTTCGCCCGTACATTCTTTTCGGGGAAAAAATAACGGTCATGCCGGGCGGGCTTACGCGCGTGGCGTTGCGGCAGGGATCGCTGGTGGTAAATAGTTCGCAGGGCGGCGGCAGCAAAGATACATGGGTACTTGAACCGGAGACCAGACGATGACCCGAGCAGCCATATTCAATGCTTCACAGGCTCCAGCCGTGCGTATGCCAAGGGCGCTGCTGGCACGCGTGGCGGACGCGAGCTATTGGATGAGCCGGTACATTGAACGCGCCGAGCATATTGCCCGCATCCTTATGGTCAGCGTGGATTCTCTGACCGGCGCGGGCGAATTGGAAAAAGAACTTTCGCATCAGGCGGTGGTCGATGTTCTTAAAATCACGTGGCAGGAACACATGCTGCCGGAGCTGGTACATCCGGATCAAACACCCATGCAGGCGCTGATGGGTGTGGCCAAGTATCTGGCTTTGGATCCCGGCAACCCCATCAGTCTCATGAGTTGCCTGACCAAAGCGCGTGAAAATGCACGATCCATACGTGAAAGCATCTCCAACGAAATGTGGGAGCAACTTAACACGCTGTACTGGTCGCTGAAAGCGGATGACGCCATGGCCCGATTTGACGATTCTCCGCAGGAATTTTTCCGGCAGATGATGACCGGTTCGCTGCTGCTGCAGGGACTGGCGGATCAGACCATTGATCATGGACAGGTCTGGCTGTTTATTCAACTGTCGAAATATCTCGAACGCGCGGATATGACATGCCGGATTCTGCTGGCAAAATTCCAGACGCTGCATCACATGGATTCTCTGGCATCTGCGGATCCGGCGGGGCGGGTTATCCACTGGATGGCGGTACTGCGGGCGTGCTGCTCAATTGAGGCGTTCCGCAGGGCCAATGTCGGAGAAATTGATCCCGGCCTGGTGGCTGGCTTTATTCTCTTTGAACCCACTTTTCCTCGCAGCGTGCATTTCTGTATTCATCATGCCCTGGAATCCGTGGATCGAATCCGGTCGGTTCTCGCGGCCGACGCCGGGCGTGATGCCCAGCGGCGGCTCGGCCGGCTGTTTGCGGAACTGCAGTATTCCCGCGCTGCGCCAACGCAGGACAAAGGGCTGCTGGGGTTTTTGGAGCAGATACGCAATTCCGCCGCGGACGCGTCCATTGCGGTGCAGGAGCAATGGCTGATGCGATCCGGTGAGCAGGCGTCCCGAATGGAACTGGTTATGGGTTAGAAATTCCCGGCGACAATTGCGGAATGGTATATACGGTTTACACCAGGGGCGCGCCAGGCGCACTGGTATGGAGTTTAGTGAATGCTCGTTCAGGTCAGTCATGTTACGGAATTGGATTATTCCGCGCTTATCAGTGAAACCGTCATGGAATTGCGCATGGCCCCGCGTCAGGAGCGGCTGCAGCATCGTCTGTCATTTGTGCTGGGCATCGGTCCGGCTTCCCAGGTGCGCAGTTATTTTGACTGGTTGGGCAACACCGTGCACACCTTCGCCATTAACAATCTGCACCGCAGCGTTAAAATCTCCGCAGTCAGCGTGGTGCAGACGTATGACCGTGATCGCATGGCGCAGCATCCGGAGGATATGTGGCCATTAAGTCCGCCAACGGACCATAGTCTATTTGACATGCTGCGACTTGATAATCCGGTGGTGGATTGCCCCGCGCTGACTGAATTGGCTGACAAAATCACTCCGCGCGGGCGCGAATCGCTGGCCCGTGTGGGACTGAATATCATGGATACAATCAATGAGGAGTTTATCTACGAAAAGGGAATCACCAGCGCTTCCAGCACCATTGCCGAAGTTCTGGAGCATAAACGCGGTGTCTGTCAGGACTTTACACACTTGATGATCGGCCTGGCCCGTAAACTGCATATTCCGGCTCGGTATGTCAGCGGCTTTATTCATGCCGGCAATCAGCAGTTCCGGGGCTCCGCGGAAACGCACGCATGGTGTGAGTTATACTTTCCAAGCATCGGCTGGATCGGCTATGACCCCACCAACAACTGCCAGGTAAAGGATAATTTTGTGAAAATGGCGGTGGGGCGGCATTACAAAGATGTTCCGCCACACAAGGGAGTCTATCGCGGCAACGCCACCGAGACCATGAAAGTGGAGGTGCACACCATGGAATTGCCGGAAATTTCCGGCAATCTTGTCGGAGAAAGAACGTCGCCATTGAATGTTCCAATATTCGGCAATACAACTCGCGGTGGTGTGGTGCCGTGGATACTGGAGGAACAGGTTCAACAGCAGCAGCAGCAACAACAGGGACAAAACAGCATATCCAGATTGCGGTGCGTCGGTTGAGGGAGCCGCGGATTCGCGAGCTAAAGGAAACAAAACGGGTGTTAATCCTCTGGGAGTTCCAAACGCATGGCCATTCTCGTCGCACTGAATCATGTTACGCATTACCGTTATGATCGGCCGGTGACGCTTTCGCCGCAGGTGGTGCGCCTGCGGCCCGCCCCGCATGCGCGTACGCCCGTCCGGAGTTATTCCATGCGCGTTCTGCCGGCCAGACACTTCGTGAACTGGCAGCAGGATCCGTATGCGAATTATCAGGCGCGGCTGGTATTTCCGGAACTCACCCGGGAATTCCGCGTGGAGGTGGATCTGGTTGCGGAAATGACCGTCATTAATCCCTTCGATTTTTTTCTTGAGCCGGAGGCGGAGAATTTTCCCTTTATTTATGATCCCTTGCTCAAACGGGAACTGGCTGCTTA
>JAJZJL010000046.1 GCA_021810145.1 Planctomycetota bacterium
TTTTTTGCGGCGGCGAACGTGTGCGGGTTGTCGCGGGAGACAGGCTCACCATGCTGGCTTCGCCTGGAGGTATAGCGCCCATTTTTCATCAGCGTGTTGGATACGTAGCCGCGGGGGTCGCCCGGCAGCCAGGTGCCGTAGGTTGTCCAGGTGATGAACAATGCAAATGGCGGATTGGGCATCGATCTCTCCGGCGGACCACTGGGATAAACCCAGTGGCTCGCATAAGCAATCAGTGCGAGCGCGGGATAACCGCCGGCTCGCGTAAGTGATACACGCAAGTGCGGGATAAATCCCGCAACGTGCGATGTTGCGATGGTGGGAATTATTGCCGGGAGTGGAGAATTGTGCCAGTGACGGACCACTGGGATAAACCCAGTGGCTCGCAATAGTAATCGGGGCGTGGCGTGTGTCCATTTTTACAGTACCAAATCCCGGATAAAACCAATGGTTCGCATGGTGATGCGGCGCGATGGGGCGAGCCACCGGGTTTATCCCGGTGGTTATCCGGCGCGCAAACCCATGGAACATATAATGTGCGGCTCGCCGGTTTCCGGGGTTTCGGTGACGCTGCAGAGGCTGTTGTCGGACCGCAGATCGATGCAGAGTTTGGAAAGGTCTTCATCACTTAAGCCTTCCCTGATGCGGCGGGAGAGCGTATCGCGGGCGGAATCTTTCAGCGGGTACCGATAGATTTCATCAATTACCTTGTCGAGATCAGGCGGTTTGAACAGCGAATTAGCAACGCGGGCGTGAAATGTTTTGAGCCGATCGTACAGTTTCCTTCGTATACTGCGGGTACCGCCAAGCTGGCCGCCCACGCGGTTCTGATCTTTACTGGCGATGGCCAGAGCACTGGTGACCAATTCATGGTGCTCCGGCAGGCGATCCGCGGCGGGCGCATCAGGATCACATTGCGCGATCATGAGAATGTCTTTGGGAGATTCGGTGATGATTGTGCCTTTCTGGTCCAGAAAGATCAGGGAATTATTACCCTGGGTGCTTTGAACAAATGTAATGACACCGGCGGCCTGATCAGCGGCGGGCTGCCGGGCGCGGGTGGAATAGACGACATCGGGCAGGGCGGCGATGGTGGCGGCGAGTTTGGGATTGTCCTTGATGGCGCTAAGCCAGATTTCATTGGCGAACGATGAAATATCCACTTCCGCCTCATCCTGCTCATCGAGCGAGCCAGTTCGCTCATTGTATAAATTAGCAAATAATTCCAGATCTTTGATCGCGTCGCCTTCAATGAACATTTCATCCGAACCGATGACTTCGCCCTCCTGCCGCTGGCGCTGGCGAATGCGCTGGTGCAGGCGGATGATACGCTCCACGCCGTCGGCCGGCAGAAAACTGTAGCAGAGAATTTCGTGTGATCGCTGTCCGATGCGGTCCACGCGGCCCACGCGTTGAATCAGCCGCACCAGGGCCCAGGGCAGATCATAATTGACGACAATAGCGCAATCCTGCAGGTTCTGCCCTTCGCTTAATACGTCGGTGCTGATGAGCACGCGCACTTCATCGGCAGCGGCGATCTTGTGCCGCACTTCGTTACTCTCCGGGCTGAAGCGGTGGGCAATGGCGGTGGGGTTGTCGCTGTCACCGGTGACCACGGCGAGGTTGCGGACTCCGTCGCGCTGCAGTTGGCGGAATAAATAATTGGCGGTGTCGGCGTATTGGGTGAAAATGAGAACTTTCTCGCGTGCATGGGTGTTTTTCAACAGGTTAATCAGTTCGATCAGTTTGCTGTCACCGCGCGGATTCCATGATCCGATGATGGCTTTGATCTTTTCCAAGGCCGTTATGTCTTCGCGCAGATGTTCCGCCAATGCATCGTCAAAAAAAGTTGCCGGCAGCCAGCGGTATTGTGTGTTGGATTGGCAGCGGCTGTAGAGCCCCGCAAGGTCATCGGGTGAATCCGCAGCGGGTGGCGCACTGTCAGGCGAGGGGCCATCAATGGGATCGAAGAGTTCACCGGCATCGCTGATACTGGTTTCAAAAATGCCGGCATCGCTGGAGCCAATGGGGATGTCCAATCCATGCTCCAGCGCGTACAGGGCGATTTGATCCCGCTGTATGTGGCGGTCGAGTGTTAATTCAAACGCGGCACCGCTGCTTTCAAGACGTTTGAACAAACTGGTGCGGCAAAAACCGATCAGGTGTTTGCCGGCGCGGGAAAGATCGTCCACCAGTTCCTTATGTTTTTCACTGCTATCCGGCCAATAAAGCGGAGCCTTGACATAATTGCCCAGGCCGTAGCGCGGCAGGTGCAGGGCATTGACCGCATCAAGCGTTTGGTCGCTGAACATGCGGGCATATTGGTCGGAGGGGTTGCGTTCATCAATGGGAAATTTGACGCTTTTGGGGATGCGGTCTGGAAAATAAGAACGGCGGCCATCGGCAAAAAGCAGATACGGGCGGCCATTTTCGGGATCCATTTTGGCGTAGTTATTCTTAATGAAACCGCGGGTGCGGCGAACCAGAAATTGGTCCATCAATAACCGCCAGTCCTCCGCGAGGTCGCTTTTTTCAAACGCGACAATGGTATGCGGATCGGCCTGGGTCTGGGATGACAGAGCATCAAGGCCGCGCTGGCGGATAAAGTGCTCCGGCCGGACGGGCAGTTGCGTGTCGGAATCGAGAAACAGCCGCAGTTGGCTGGATAAATCCAGCAGGGTTTTGTTGTAGGGTGTGGCGGTCAGCAGGATCACGTCGCTGCTGTTGCGCTCGAGATAGTCGCGAATGGCTTTATATTTGGTGGTTTCCCGGTTGCGGAGATTGTGGCTTTCATCGATGAGCACGGTGCGGAAACGCTTTTCGTCTTTAAGTTGCCGGTCGACGACACTTAAGGGCATTACCTTGGCGTTAATGGCGTATTGGATGCGGTAATCCTGCCACATATCCACCAGATTACGTGGGCAGATAATCAGCGTTTCATGGTTTTTCTCTTCCTGCAGGCATTTGGCGATGGCTGAGCCGACAAGTGTTTTGCCCAGCCCCACCACATCGCCGATCATCACGCCGCCCTGTTGGCTGATTTTGCGCAGAGCCAGTTTGACGGCGGCCTTCTGGAAATCCAGGAGTTTGTGATTCAACTTGTCGGGGAGATCAAATTCTTCCTCGCTTAAGCGGGCGTCCGCGGCAAGATGGTAGGCCATTTTAAGGTAAATATGATAGGGGGGCGGCTGGGTTTCTCTGGCCCAACTGGTTTGGATAATTTGTGCGAGTTCATCGGAAATATCCACGCACAGGCGGTCGTTCCAGCGATCCAGAAACCAGCGGGAGAGCTTATCCCAGGCGTCATGGTCGGTGATGTCCACGTTTAATTCACCCTGCCCGGCGAGACCCGCCATGGTCAGGTTGCTGCTGCCCAGAAAGCCGAGTTTGGGGCTGATGGGATCGGGCCGCTGGAGCAGATAAAGCTTGGCGTGCAGGGGGTAACGGAGGAACAGCTTGACGACGACTTTTTTGCCGCGAATCTGCCGGGCCAACCGGCGCAGACCGGCTTCATCGGCATCGGTTGGGGCACCGATTTGCAACTGCTCGCGGAATTCTTGCGCCAGCTTTTTCTTTAAGCGGATCGCCTCGGGATTATCGATGGCTTCTTCCGGCGGCAGCGGGCGCAGGGCCGTGCGTAAATCGTCTTCGGGCAGGCGCTGCATGCCCACGAGCAGGCGGCAGCAGTGGTTCTCGCCGCCGGGCCAGTTTTCAATGTAAGTATCCAATTGCCGCCAGCCACGGAGATTGAAATAGCCGACGCAAAAATCAGCGCGTTCAGAGAGTTCGAGGGCGTTTTGAAGTGTGGCCAGAAGCGGATTGCTGATGTTGTCAAAAATCTGGGGCATCGGGCTACTTCCTCGCCCGCTTGTCGGCGAACTTCACCGGTTCCTGCGATTTTTCGGCCATGCTTGTTCCTGCCACAACCTGGAGAAAAGGCTTCGTTCCGCCACCGCACCAGTGGCGGACTGCGTGATTATTTCACGGTTCTTTGCCGCTGGTGTCAAGGCGTGGCTGTTTCGGTGGCAAGCCAAAGTTAAATTGTCCGCTGCTTAGCCAAAGTTAAAATGTCCTCATTGCCCGCCGGGGCGAACAGGGGAGCAGATTTTAACGACGGCGCACGCTGGACGCATGACGCACGGAGGCACCGTGCGGCAGTTGCTTTCCGCAGGGCGTATGCATCCGGGTCAGCACAGGGTATTCGAGCGACCACGCTTGCGGCTGTGGCAGCGCGGGGTTCATGGTGTGACCACAAATTTTCCGTACATGCCGGCTTTGGCATGCCCTGGCATCTGGCACAGATAGTAGTATGTGCCCGGCGTGCCGGGGGCCTTGAATGTTGTGGTGCCGAAATAATAGTTGGACTTTTTAATGGATTTGGCCGTGCGCGGCATGGTCAGGGGTATCTCGGCGATCTGCCCGGGTACTGGCACCGGCACCACGGTTTTGTAGGGGGGTTGAGCTTTGCCGATGATAACACCATGGATCATACCCGGGCCGTAATCCATGTTTAATATGGTCAATGTAATGTTGGCTCCGGCCGGTACGGTTAACTTCGGATCGACAAGTTTATGGATTTCAAAGGTTTGATCCGGCGATCCGGGTTCCACGGCGATTATAACCATGTGAATGTTATGCCCCATGAACATGACGCTTTTGTGTTTTCCGTGCCCCATGAGCATGCCTTCGGAATTGCTGTATTTAATCAATGGCCGGGCGACTGTGTAGTGGATCGGTTTGCCCGGTTTGGGCAGATGCTTGGGCATAGGCCCCATTTTCATCCCCCCCATGCCGCCCATATTTCCCATGCCGGCGGCCAGAACGATTCCGGAAGCCGCCCCACCGGTCAAAGCCAGTGCGGTAACGGCAGCCAACATACGCTTGCAAATACGATTCATAAAGTGCTCCTAAGGAAAAAGATACTCGAAAACATATTTTATTTAACGATTATTCATGCGGTTCTGTTCCATGACACCATCGGCGCAGCACGCCTGTTTACATACCCTCCGCGGCAGGTGAGGAAGGCCCCGGAATCGGAGCCGGAATGGCGTTCGGATCAACTCCGTCACGCCGCAATTGTGCCGTGACCGCCAGTTCCGAAACGGTACCCGGCGGTGCTTCACTTTTGTACCAGCCCGGGTCCTTGTAACTGGTAATGTTGTCGCGGATTTTCATGATGGTAAACATACCCCCCATGCTGATGTAGCCATAGGGGCCGCGACCGCCGGTCATTGGTGCGGTGTTCGGCAGGCTGGGCATGGCCATTGGAGCCCCCATACCGTCCTGGCCCATGGTCATGTAATCCGGCAGCAGATCGCGCATTTTGTCACCGAGATTTCCGGGTTTTACGCCGATCATATTGCCAAAATGATGCCCCATCTGCGTCATGACGTGATGCGTCATGTGGCAGTGCATGGCCCAGTCACCGGGATTGGAGGCATCAAGTTCAAAAACGCGCGTGGAGCCTACCGGCACGAGAACGGTGGTTTCCGGCTGCCAGGCGGATGGTGGATAATCGCCGCCGTCGCTGCCGACTACTTGAAATGAATAGTTATGCAGATGAATGGGGTGATGATCCATAGGTCCGAGATTTCCAAGACGCACGCGAACGCGCTGACCGGTTCGCGCCACCAGCGGATGCGTCAGAGGAAAGGATTTGCCGTTCATGGTAAATACGTTGAAGTCACTCATTTCCAGCGGATTGGGGCGGTCCGTGCCGGGCACGATGCTCCATTCATGCAGCATGATGGAAAAATCCCGGTCCACCTTAT
Source organism: Planctomycetota bacterium (assembly GCA_021810145.1). GTDB lineage: Bacteria > Planctomycetota > Phycisphaerae > WQYP01 > WQYP01 > JAMDCX01. The sequence goes on from JAJZJL010000046.1 coordinate 5,772, forward strand.
AGCGGGGCTTTCGCGGATGAATAACAAACATGCCGGTCATGCCCAGTGCGATCTGCGTCATTTCATCATGATGCGGATGGTACATTTTGGTACCCGGCTCGACGAGATTAAATTCATACTTGTAGGTTTCGCCCGGCGGAATGACCTTCTGCGTCATGCCGCCGACACCGTCCATGCCGTTATCAATGTATACACCATGCCAGTGCACGGTTGTGGGTTCCGGCAGGCGGTTGGTTACATAGATGCGCACGCGCTCGCCTTCCACTGCTTCGAGCACGGGATTTAACATGCCGTTATAACCCCAGACCAGCGCTTTGAGACCGGGCGCAAATTCATTCCAGAATTCCATAGCCACCATGTGGAACACCTTGACGCCATCGACAATCTGAAATGGCAGCGTACCGGTATTGGGCGCAACGACCGGGGTGTAGTCCCGATGCGGCAAACCCGGGGGAAGGGCTTTGGCCCGGAGCTTGCGGGCCAGTTCTTCCGAGTATGCGCGACCGCCATAGCTTTTTGCTTGATCCACGGCGGGGACGGGTGCGGCGGAAGCTTTTGCGGATATTACGGCTCCCGCGGCCAGTGCCGCGCCGGATGCCAATACATTTCGACGATTGATCATTTTTATTTCTCCTTGGGTGCGTTTGCCGGTAATGCTTTTGATGCCGCGACATTCCGGCGGGGCAAAAGGCCGCCGAGGACTTGCCGGAGCCTTTGTCGCGCCAGCCAGTAGCGCCGCAACGTTTGAACATAATGCCGGGCGGAATCAATTTCCGCCTCTTTGGATTGCATAAGGACAAATCCGCTGACATACATACCGTTGTACGCCAGTTGGGTTTCATGGACCATGCGTTTGCGCAACGGCAGCATGATGCGCTGATAAAACAACACTTCCCTGTCCGCCGCGTGCATGGCGATCCAGGCTTCGCGCACTTTTGCGCGTATTCGCACGGCCAGGGCCTGATACCGGCGATAAGCGGCGCGATATTCGGCTTTGGCAATGGCCACCTGAGGTTGCCCCTGATTAAAAATCGGCAGGGGCACGGAAAAAGCGGGGCCCAGTGTGCCGCGAACATCCGGATCACGGACATAATTCAAGCCGATGCCGGCTCCGGGAAGCAGGCCGGCAATGCCGGAGACTTTTACGGCGATGGCGGCAGCCCGCAGATTTTTTCTTGCGGCGGCCAACTTCAGACTGTGCCGAATGGCCAGCGATTCAAGACCCTGCAATGGCACATCGTGTTGAGGTGGAAGCGGCAGGCGGGAGGGAATCGTCCAGTTTCCTTCAGGTCCCCACAGACCCATGATGGCATTGAGGCGTTCATGATCTTCCAGCACGGTGGCGTTATCCATCGCGAGTTGCAGACGGACATGTTCATACAGGGTTAATTGCTGATCATAGGCGATCGGAGGGGTATTGCCGGCCTGCCGCAGCTTTTTAGCGAGATCAAGCTGGTCGGCGACCGCGTGTTTGACGGTGCGTTCAAGCTGTACAACCTGCTGATCCCCAACCAACCGGTAATATGCGGCACGGGTGCGCTGGGCCAGCGAGATAACCGCGTTGGCGACATCCGACTTAGCGGCGGCGAATTGTGCGGCGGCCATTTTTCTGCGGGCCGGCAGAAGCAGAATATCAAGGAAATTCTGAGCCACACTGGCGTCCCAGCCGTGAAAAGGCGCGGCCGGGAAGCGAATATCAAAATTAAACACAGGATTGGATAAAAGTCCCGCCTGCACAAGATCAGCCTGGGAAACACCGAGTTGTTCGTAACGCGCCTGCAGGCCGGGGTTATTCAATAAGGCTATCTGCACGGCCGCCCGGGCGGTCAAGGGATGGCTCAGGAGTTTATGCACGGCGGCATGCACGCGCCGATCAGCCTGTGAATTCTGATCCCAGATAACCGTTGCGCCGGTGCGGTGTTTGGCAACAGCGGCTACGGACTTAAACCCACCCTGCCGCGGAACCGTGGCACAACCCGCAAGAAGCACTGCGCCTAAAGAAGCCACGGTGTATCGTTTAATGTTACGTGCCGTTTTTTTCTTCATTGCCTGCTCGCTTTCCGGGTTGTTGACGATTTTGATCCCATTTTCATTCCAGCCATGGCGCCCATACCCGACATATTCATGCCTTTCATGCCGGACATATCTCCCATAGAGCCGGATTTGGCAGTTGCGGGCTTTGCGGTTGCGCCGGCCATGGGCAGATTGCGTCCCGCCGTAACTTCAGGCGGGGCAATTTGCGCGGAAGCGTCGGCGACGTTAAGAAAATCCCGCGTGGGAATCGGCGGTCCCGCCGGAGCACTGGCATTGGCGGGATTCTGACGCGCCAGCGGTGCCATTGACGGCACCTGGGTGCAGCCGCCGATCAGTAGCGCCGCCAGCAGAATCATACCTGGCAGTTTAACATTCATTCATATATCTCCACATTGTTAATACCGTTCAGCAACCGGCTGGATACCATGGATCGAAACAACCCTGCGCGGGCCAGGCACGCAGGCCATGAAATGTGCCACAATCAGATTATCAGCGCGCAGTGCTGGTACAGCAGTGTATGTGTGCTGAGGTCAACGGCGAAATTGTGACGGGATAATGCGGCGGGCGGATGGGATCGGGAGATGTTATCAAACAGCAAACGGTGTGCGGATAAAAGCAGTTGATGGAATTGCGCCAGCGGCAGGGAAGTGGCCGGCATGGCTCGCAAACAATGCTCGTGGCACATGCAAGCATCAGAGCCGCACGGGCAAGTGTCAGAATGATGCATTGCGACAGAGGCTCTGCCATGCGCCACACACCTTGCGACCGCGTGAGCTTGAATGGGCGATGCATGGACCGACTCGGAACAGGGGCAGAATATTGGTAGAAACGCCAAGGCGAAAATCTGAACGCTGATCAAAATATGCCGACAGCCAAGCATGGCGTAACAATAGCACGATTAAATCCACCCTGTCAATTACAGAAAAAATTAAAGCACCGGGTGCATGACACATTGCGCGGCGGCCAAACGGCTCGATGCAGCAGGGTTTGCTCCGGACGGTCATCGGGACTGCGCACGGCAAAAAATAAGGGGAGAACGGTGATATCCCGGCAGGCTGCGTTGACAAAACGGGTCCCGCAAGACCGCAGATCATTTAGCCGGTGGTGCCGGCCGGGTTGCGGGGACAGAGCCTTCATGCACCTGCATGATTGTGGTTGGCGGGATGCGCGGTGGCGGCGGCGGCGCGACGGCAGCCGTGGTGGGCGGCGCAAGAACACTGAGAACGGTATCCACGCGAGGTTTGCCATTGGGTGTGTTGGGCAGCGTTACCACCACAAGGGGGTGCGGTCCGGGGGCATTAAACAGTGAGGCCTGGCCATCGTTGTAACCCGATGGAGACCGCAAGGCGGATTGCGGATGCAGGGGAGCTTTTCCACAACCCGCCAGTGCCAATACGCCAACAGCCAGCGCCACAGCCGCCGAGGAAGCCACACCGGCGGGAAATTTTCCGTGCGACCATACTTTGGGGCCTGCCATCATGGAACCTTCTTTCCGGCCTGCGGTTGTTCATCCATGAGTCGAGCCACTTCCATGCAGTCTTTATCTCCGCGGCCACTTAAATTAACAATGACCATCTGATTCTTACTCATTTGTCCGGCCTGTTTAATGGCAAACGCAATGGCATGGGCGGACTCCAGCGCGGGAATAATGCCTTCGCGCCGGGCCAGAATACTGAATGCTTCAAGCGCTTCAGTATCGGTAATCGAAAAGTACTGGACGCGATGCGTATCTTTCCAGTATGCATGTTCCGGCCCCACGCCGGGATAATCCAATCCGGCGCTGACGCTGTGCACATCGGCGGTTTGGCCATCGCTGTTCTGCAACACATACGACAATGACCCATGCAGCACACCGGGCTGCCCCATGCTTAACGATGCGGCATGCTGTCCGGCCAGCATACCGCGTCCGCCGGCCTCCACGCCAAAGAGCTTGACATCGGCGTCGTCAACAAACGGGTAGAACATTCCTGCGGCATTGGATCCGCCGCCGACGCATGCGATAATGGCATCGGGCAGACGGCCGAGCATTTCCAGAGCCTGTGCCCGGGTTTCCCGGCCGATGATACTCTGGAAATCGCGGACAATCTGTGGAAACGGGTGCGGCCCCACCACGCTGCCGATAATGTAGTGCGTGTGCTCAACGGAGCCCATCCAGTCGCGCATGGCCTCATTGGTGGCGTCTTTGAGCGTGCGCGATCCACTTTCCACCGGTACCACGCGGGCCCCCATGAGCTTCATACGAAACACATTGAGGGATTGGCGGCGAATATCCTCTGCGCCCATGTAGACGTCACATTGCAGGCCGAACGCGGCGGCGGCGGTAGCCGTGGCCACGCCGTGCTGACCGGCACCGGTTTCAGCGATGACACGCTTTTTCTTCATTCTCAGGGTTAATAATCCCTGCCCGATGGTGTTGTTAATTTTATGCGCACCGGTATGGGCAAGGTCTTCGCGTTTGAGGTAAATCTGCGCTCCACCGGCAAGTTCCGTCAGGCGCCGGGCGAAATAGAGCGGCGTTTTCCGCCCCACAAATTGCCGCAGGTAATAATCCAGTTCTTCCGCAAATGCCGGATCATTTCTGGCGCGTTGATATTCCTGCGTCAGTTGGCTTACCGCGGCCATGAGCGTTTCGGGCACATATACGCCGCCATAAGGCCCAAAATGGCCCTGAGCATCCGGCACATGGCTGGTGGCCACAGTGTTACCAACCGACTCGTGCACCGTGCGCGATGAAAGCCGATTGGCTTCGGACGCTGAAGGCTGGGCAAGCGCGGTAGAATTCATGACAACTCCTGCAAAAACCATTAACTATCATAGGAGCTTATCATTGATCGATGCAAATGAGCGTCATATTCTCAATCCGCGGCGGATGCGGAGGTTATCCACCGCTGCGCTGGTAATTTCGTGATACATAATCAATGAGCTGCACCACCAGAGCGGTCCAACCGGTCTGATGCGACGCGCCAATGCCCGCGCCGTTATCCCCCTGAAAATATTCATGAAACAATATGAAATCTTTCCACAAGGGATTTTCCTGGAACATGCTTTGGCCGCCAAAAACGGGACGATAACCCTTGTCATCGCGCACAAATATCGAAATCATGCGGCGCGCGAGCTCTTCAGAAAGCTGCATCAGATTTATTTCCTCACCGGGCACACCGGGGCGGGCAACTTTCAAGTCTTCCCCGTAAAAGCGGTGATACGTTCGCAGCGAGGTCACCAGCAAATAGGCGGTGGGAAACCAGATGGGACCGCGCCAGTTGGAATTGCCCCCGAAAGCGCCATCGTGCGATTCCGCCGGTTCGTACTGCACAAAGCGTTCAATACCGTCAATGTGCAATCGATAGGGTTCATTGAGATAATGGCGGGACAGCGATCGCAAACCATATTGCGAGAGAAATTCGTTTTCATCAACCACGCGGGACAGCGCCCGGCGCAGCCGTTCACCGTGGCAAATGCTCAACAGGCAGCGTGAACCGTCGGCACTCCAGGTGCAACCGATCGTTCGGGCTTTGATCTGCTGCTGAAATTCCTCGGATTTCAGACGGTCTCTAATGGCGGGGAGATTTTCAATCCACTTTGTCTCCAGGACCTGTGCCGCGTACAGCGGAATAAGTCCCACATTGGATCGCAGGCGAAGCGGCATGTGTTCTCCGTCCGCGGTGGTGATTTTGTCGTAATAAAATCCATCCTGTTCATCCCACAATCCCTCCCCGAGCCGCATGGAACCGTTGATCGCCTTGGAAATAGCCAGGAAATGATCAAAGAATTTCACGGCGAGATGGCTGTACACGGGATCGTGCTGCGCCAGTTCCAGTCCGATCATCATCATATTGAGGCAGAAAAGGCCCATCCAGCCCGTGGCGTCGGCCTGTTCAAGGGTTTCGCCGTTGGGAAGTTTTTCGCTGCGGTCAAATACGGAAATGTTATCCAACCCCAGAAACCCGCCCTCAAAGACATTCTGCCCCTGGCTGTCCTTGCGATTGACCCACCAGACAAAATTCAACAGCAATTTATGATAGACCCGCTCCAGAAAGGCCCGGTCCCCGTTGCCGTTATTCACGCGCTTTTCCTTGTTGTACACGCGCCAGGCGGCCAGTGCCTGCACCGGTGGATTGACATCACTGAAAGCCCATTCATAACTGGGCAACTGCCCGGACAGATTCTGGAATCGTTCCGAACAGATCAGTTCCAACTGGGATTTTGCCATGTCAATATCAACATAGCACAAGGTTAAACAGTGAAAGGCCCAATCCCACGCCGCAAACCATGGATATTCCCATTTGTCGGGCATCACAATAATATCCTGCGCCTTGAGGCGCCGCCAGGTACTGTTGCGGCCGGTCAGGCGCTGGGCGGGAGCGGGGCAGTCGCCATCGCCCTTGATCCATTGGCGGACATCATAATTATAAAATTGTTTGCTCCATAACACCCCCGCGATGGCCAGGCGCTGAATCTGGCGCAATTGCTCCTCGCAGGTTTCGGGCAGCATATCGTTATAAAACGCGTCGGCCTCGGCGATGCGTTTATCGAATGTTTCATTGAAGTTCTTAAATGGATCGGAAAGTTCACCGTTTACCAGCACCACTTCAACAACCTGCTTTTCTCCCGCGGCAAGATGCCAGTGGTGATGCGTGGCCGCTTTGGTGCCGTGGGGCTGCTGATGTACTTTCGTGTGATGCGCCTGAACCACATACTCGTGAAATGCATCTTTCACGGCGGGATGCGTATTGGGCGCGCCAAAAAGTTTCTGCTGATTGGTTTCATTGAAGGTAAAAAGTGTTTCCATCACATTGCGGGAATACATCCGATATTTTCCCAGATCCGGATGATCAGCCAGCAGTGTAACATCGCCGGAGTCAGACTGCCCCTGCAGGCAAATCACCGGTTCTTTCCCGCGCGGCGAATCCCAGGCCCAGGTATTGCGAAACCAGAGTGTCGGCAGCAGATGCAGTTCGGCCGCCTCGGCACCGCAATTCTGCACGGTGCAGCGGAAGAGAAGGTGGTGCGTGTCGGCCTTGGCATATTCGATTTTAATGTCAAAAAAAGCGTTGTCGGAGAATATACCTGTGTCCACGAGTTCATATTCGGGCTGATCGGGACCGCGATGACGGTTTATTTCCACGAGTTCACGGTAGGGAAACGCCGCATGGGCATAGCGGTAAGTCATTTTCATATAGGCATGCGAGGGCGTATTATCCTGATAAAACCAGTATTCTTTTACATCTTCGCCGTGATTTCCCTCGGTGTTGGTAAGGCCGAACATGCGCTCCTTGAGAATGGGATCGCGGCCATTCCAGAACGACGGCGCAAAACAGAGTATCTGCCGGTCATCACTGATTCCGCCGATGCCATCTTCACTCCAGCGGTAGGCTCTGCTGCGAGCCATATCATGGGTGAAATAATTCCAGGCATTGCCATCCGCTGAATAATCTTCACGAACGGTCCCCCATGCCCGCTCCGAGAGATAAGGCCCCCAGGCTCGCCAGAGAGGTGCCATTTTGGAATCCGCCAGCCGCTGCTGCTCGGCTTTGCCGCTGATCCCTGAAGATGACGCATTATTGGTATTGGGCATGATTGGTCTCCAGCTTTGATACCCTTAAAACCCAGGCGGTGCCCCAAGGTGATTCAGCCCCGGACTTCAAGACAATTCATTCATAACGACTTTGAGCGAAAATTTCCAGTGATCGCGGCAAACAGGCAACCGGATTTCATGACTTTTCATAAATGGGCGGTTAAACTGTGCGCAACACACTGCCCGCGGAGACCAATATCATGGACGAACCAACATCCCATTACTGGGTGGAAATCAAAGATCTTCCGGAGAACTGGCAAAGCCTGCGGAACCATCAGGCCGAGACTTTGGCGGAGGTCTGGCAATCGCAGGCCAAGGACATGCAAAGGAGCCATGCGTACCATAATTTTTTAATCAAGCTCCGGCGGCAATGGGCTATTGAAACCGGAATTTTAGAGCGGCTTTATTCCCTCAGCGAAGGTGCCACCAAAACACTTATCGAGCAGGGATTGGATGCGACTTTTATTTCCAGCGGCGATTCCGACCGGCCCGCGGGGGAAGTGGTCGCTGTTATTCGGGACCAATATAATGCCATTGAGGGGTTGTACGCGTTCATCTCCGGAAGTCGGCCTCTGGGCAAATCATATATACGCGAACTTCACATGGTGCTGACCGCGAACCAGCGGCACTACGAGGCGGTGGACACCCTGGGACAACAGGTCGTCAGAGAATTGCCGCGCGGCGTATGGAAGGCTCTCCGGAACAATGTGGAAGGCCCCGGAGGCTTCGTGTTTGAATTCTGCCCGCCTGAACATGTTGAGGCGGAAATGGATCGGCTGCTGGAAATGCACCAGCGGCACGAAAAAGAGGCCGTACCGCCGGAAATTGAGGCGGCGTGGCTGCATCACCGATTTACACTGATACATCCGTTCACGGATGGCAACGGCAGAGTCGCGCGATGCCTGGCTACACTGGTGCTGCTGAAACACAACTGGTTTCCACTGGTTGTTACGCGCCATGAGCGTGCGGAGTATATTACGGCCCTGCGGTCCGCTGATGCCGGCGACTTGTCGCCACTGGTCAATCTTTTCTCCACCCTGCAGACGCGGGCAATCCGGCAGGCAATGAGCATGAGCGAGGAAATCAGCAGCGAGGCCTCGGCAGTGCAAACAATTCTTTCCGCGGTCAAAAGCCAATTGGCAGTTCAGCGAGCCGGCCAGATGGCCGAGAAGCGGAGGGTTCGCCAACTCGGCGATGCACTGCGGAAACTGGCCAAGGACAAACTGGATGACCGCGCAAAACAGATCGCCATCGCAATAGGTGTAGAAGGTGAGGGTTTCAGCGCATTTACGACGGAAGCCGGACCGGGAAGCACGGAAGCGGGTTACCACTCGTACCAGATCGTTCAATGCGCCAAAGCGCTGGGCTATTACGCCAACCGGCAGGTATTTCAAGCGTGGGCTCTGCTGGCGATTGTCACGTCCCAGCGCGTCGAGATTCTCTTTTCGTTCCATGGCATTGGCGGGAACTCGGACGGACTTCTGGTCTGCTCCGCGATGGCGTACAGCAAGCAATCCACGGAGGACGGGCACACTCAGATTGGCGAAGTACTTCCCCTGATGGATGAGCCGTTTTACTTCACATATCAGCAGGATCCCAAGGAAGTCATTGACCGATTCGGGAAGTGGGTAGACAACGCGATTTTGAATGGTTTGGATTACTGGCGGAAAAGCCTTGGGGCCTGATGGGAGGAATTCCCGACCGCAATGGTGTAAAATAGGGGGATGTTTACAGGCCTTGTACAAGCGTTGGGAACGATTCAGGCGACAATGGATACGCCGGGCGGCAGGCGTATCGTCGTGGATGCCACGAACATAGGCCCGGTTTGCTTTGAGGTTGGAGAAAGCATTGCGATATCCGGCGTATGCCTGTCGGTGGTGCGCATTGAAGCGGGCCAGCGGCTGGAATTTGACGCTGTGCGCGAAACCCTGGCGGTTACAACACTGGGGCTGAAACATCCCGGAGATACGGTCAATATGGAACGCTCCATGCGGGCGGGCGATCTCTTCGGCGGTCATTTTGTGCAGGGGCATATTGACGCGGTGGCGGAAGTGCTTGACGTTCAGGCGGATTCCAGTGACTGGCGGATTTTTTTCTCTCTGCCCGATACGTGCCGCGATATGGTTGTCGCCAAGGGAAGTATCGCCATTGATGGCGTAAGCATGACCATTGCCGCGGTGGATCATAAGACGTTCAGTGTGGCGGTCATTCCGCTTACCAGAGAGAAAACCACACTGGGATTGCTGAAACCCGGCAACAAGGTCAATATTGAATCGGATATTTTAACCCGCACGGTGGTGAATTATCTGAAAAATCTGGATCCGGCGTCCCTGCAGCGGATACAGGCCAATCCGGCTAACCGCATGATCGGGGCGACGCCATGACCGCGTATCTCCCCACCATTGGCATAACCATGGGCGATCCGGCGGGCGTGGGTGCCGAAGTGATTGTCAAGGCTCTATCTGATCCGGAAATACGGAAAATGGGCCGGTTCGTGGTATTTGGCTTTAATGAACTGATGGCGTACAGCGCCGATCTGGCGGAGATTGAACCTTTCTGGTGGCGCGATCAGCATGAACGCTTACGCGCATACGACCATGATGTGGTGGTAATGGATTATGACGAATTTTCGTTTCTGGGAATGGATGTGCGGGCCGCATCAAAACAGGGTGGCCTGGCATCGATGAAGTTCGTGACCGATGCCATTGACGCAGCGAAAAAGAATCTTATTGATGCCATCGTCACCGGGCCGATCTGCAAAGAAAGCTGGAAGCTTGCGGGCTATACGCGCTGGCCGGGCCACACCGAACTGCTGGCGGAAAAGACCAACGCCCGGCGCTATGCCATGATGTTCGCCGCCAATGCGCCGGAAGTTCCGGCGGGAACTGCACCGGGCGGCGCATCGGCGGCGGGGTCGCACAAGGGCTTGCGGGTGGTGCTTTGCACGATTCACGAACCTTTATTTGAATTGCGCCATGGGTTTAAAATCGGAACGGTTTTTGACCCGATTGATCTGGCGCATCAGGCATTAAAAGACTGGTTCGGCATCGAGCATCCGCGCATCGCGGTATGCGGATTAAATCCGCATGCCGGGGAAAATGGACAATTTGGCGACGAAGAAAAGCGGATTATCGAACCGGCGATTCTCATGGCCCGGCAGCACGGTATCGATGCCCAGGGTCCGTTCAGCGCGGATACCATTTTTTATAAAGCGGCGCAGGGGGCCTACGATCTGGTGGTGGCCATGTATCATGATCAGGGGCTTATACCCGTGAAGCTGCTGGATTTTAATAACAGCGTCAATCTTACGCTGGGTCTGCCGATTATCCGGACCAGCGTGGATCATGGTACGGCGTTTGATATCGTGGGAAAAAACAAGGCTGATCCGGGCAGCATGAAGGCGGCGTTGAGAATGGCGTGCCGAATTGCCGTGCAGACGCACAACAAGCGGATTGAAAACCGCACCCCCGGCACACCTTGATTCACCCGCGGCGCAACATATGGATTGAAGAGGTTTTCTGGAGTTATCAGCACTTGTCTAAAGATCATCGTACTGACTTATCCGTTCACCGCGAAAAAGCGATTCTGGTGGGAGTGATTCTGCCGGATTCAACGGCTGATCCGCGCGATCCACTGGGGGAATTGGCGAGTCTGGCAGCCACAGCCGGCGCGGAGGTTGTTCAACGCGTTATTCAGCAACGGCAAAGCATTGATCCCGGCACCTATATCGGCCGCGGTAAAGCGGAAGAAATCGGCCGCATGGTCAAAGCCCTTCATGCGGACGTGGTGATTTTTGATAATGATATGTCCCCGAATCAACTGCGTGACCTGGAAAAGATTTGTGAATGTAAAATTCTGGATCGCAGTGAATTGATACTCGATATTTTCGCCACGCGGGCCCGAACGCATGAAGCGCAATTGCAGGTGGCGCTGGCGCAGATGGAATATACCTATCCTCGACTGCGGCATATGTGGGCGCATCTGGAGCGCATTGGTGCGGGTGCCGGAGCGGGGGTTGGGGCGCGTGGCCCCGGTGAAATGCAATTGGAAATCGACCGGCGTCTGGTACGCGATAAAGTTGCCGATTTGAAAAGGCGGATTGCCCAGGTGCAGAATCGTAAAAGCCGGGAAGTGTCAACGCGCAAGGAACAGCATTTCACGGTGAGTCTGGTGGGTTACACGAATGCGGGCAAGAGCACAATGTTCAATACACTCACCGGAGCGGGAACATTTGTGGAAGATAAACTCTTTGCCACGCTGGATACCAAAACCCGGCAGTGGCGATTGGCCAGTGCGCACAGCGGACTGGTTTCCGATACCGTTGGTTTTGTGCGCGATCTGCCGCACCACCTCGTGGCGTCTTTCAAGGCCACACTGGAAGAAGCCACACATGCGGATTTACTGCTGATCGTACTGGATGTTTCACATCCACACGCGATGCAGCAACTTATCAGCGTGCAGAAGGTATTGATGGATATTGGCTGCGGAAATCAGAAAGCGCAGTTGCTTTTAAATAAAATCGATGCGGTGAGTTCTCCGGACGATCTGGCATTCTGGAAAATTAAATTTCCATCCGCCCTGCCGGTGAGCGCCAAAACCGGCGAAGGTGTGGCGCGACTGACGGACGTGGTTTTGCGGGCCATGCTGGGAGAAATGATGCACGCCGTGATTTCCGTTCCGCTTTCCGACAGCAAGGGCATAACCTTTCTTGAAAAATATGCCACGGTGCTGGCAAGAGATTATGAAACAGTGGCGCATCGGGTGGTGCTGGAAGTGGAGATCAGTTCGCGTATCATGGAACAGATGTACAACCATGCCCATAGTCCCAAGATTCTGCAGCAAAAGCCGATTCGCCAGATCGGCGGCGGCCCGCTTCCGGTTTCGGTATCGGAATTATTGCCGAAGGATTTTGGTGTCCAGCGCGTGGCGGCCGCCAGCGTGTAAACCGCCGAGGTAAGGTTACGGAGGATCAGATAGCATCATGCCACGCTGTTTTATCATTGACCCCGCGGATAATGTTGCAACGATGCTTGATGACGCGCAAGCGTCCGCAAAGCTGGAAATTCTCGGTACGGGCGGCGGAGCGGTGGATCTGTCCGCCGGGGAAAATATCAGCCTTGGGCATAAGGTGGCGATTGCGGATATCGCCGATGGCCAGGGGGTTATCAAATATGGCGTGTCGATCGGATTGGCGGCGGGCATGATTCGGCGGGGCCAATGGGTGCATCTGCACAACTGCGTCAGTCATGTTGATCAGCGATCCGGGACGCTGGACCTGCACTCCGGAGCCGCCACGGACACACGTTATGAATAACAATGCGGCAGTAACGTGGAACGGATACCTTCGACCTGATGGCCGCAAGGGTGTGCGGAATATTGTGCTGGTGATTTACACGGTGCAGTGCGCCAGCCACGTAGCGCATGGCATCGCGAAAGACCAGGAAGATGTTCATGTGATCGGATTTCCGGGCTGTTACGACAATGAGTATGCGGTGCGCCTGATGCTGGCCCTGGCCCGGCACCCGAATGTCGGTGCGGTGTTAAGCGTGGGACTGGGCTGTGAATACACACAACCGGAAAAGATTGCTCAAGTGGTGCGGGAAAGCGGACGGCCGGCGGAGTGGTTTTATATTCAGGATGCCGGAGGCACACGCGCCGGCATAGAAAAGGGTGTGCGGCTGGTGACTCAGTTGCGTCAGGAAATTCGCCGCATGGCGAAGCGTGCGCCGATGACTTTGGCGGATTTGTGCATCGGCTGCGAGTGCGGCGGATCGGATGGAACCAGCGGGCTGGCGGGCAACCCGGTGGTGGGTCGCTTTTTTGATCGACTGGTGGATGCGGGCGGGCAGGCGATTTTTGAAGAAATTGTCGAAATGATCGGATTGAAAGACATCATCTTATCGCGCGCCGCGGATGATCAAGCCCGATTGCAACTGGACGCCGCATATGAAAAGGCGGTGCGGTATTGCCAAAGTGTGCGGCAGTATTCGGTATCCCCGGGAAATTTTGCCGGCGGCCTGACAACCATCGAGGAAAAGAGCATGGGCGCATTTGCCAAAAGCGGATCGCGCGGCATCCAAGGCGTGATCAAGGTAGCGCAGACGCCACCGCGGGCGGGTCTGTGGCTGATGGACAGTGTGCCGGATCCGCACTTCATGGGTTTTGGTTATACCAATCCCAACGACACCGAGGGGATTATGGATTTAATCAGCGCAGGATGTCAGATGGTGCTGTTTGTAACCGGGCGCGGCAGCGTAATAGGTTCACCGATTGCGCCACTGATTAAAATTACGGGCAACAGCCAGACCTTCAAGCGCATGACCGAAGATATTGATTTCGACGCCGGTGCGGTGCTCGATGGCCGCATGAAAATGGATCAGGCGGCGGCGGCGCTGGAGGAACTGGTTGTTGACGTAGCGCGCGGGAAGTTAACCAAACCGGAAGCACTGGGACACCGCGAATATTTTGTCATGTACAAACATCAGGATACACCGCCGCTGCAAATCGGCTGTCGGGCGTGAAACCGGCTTTGGCGGCTTTCGAGACAAAATGCTGTTATGTTCGGCAAATGGCAGCGACTTCTTCATCAGGAGAATTCAGCATGTTATCCAAAGCAAGTGCCATAACCGCGGTTACCGCTCTGCTGGTTGCGTGTGGATTCAGCCCCCCCACCATGGCGGCAGATCAAATGAATCGGCACCGCGACGCTCTGATATCGGAGGCCGCAACAACGGTCGTAACGGCAATACCGGATTTCAAGTCGGCGGCTGTCACAATACCAAAGTCGTTCCTCGGCATTTCCGTAGAATATGGCGGAAGTCTGCGGGTGCTTTTCGGCAAACCCAGACTTTCTGCCACCGTCCGGCTGCTTAATCGCCTGGGCCACCTGCAGGGGCCACCGGTATTACGCATCGGCGGTAATTCTGAAGATAGCGCATTATGGAATTTACCCGTGTTCAATTCGCGCCCCGCCGGCGACACGATCGATATCAACAGCGGCACCGCCGGCTTGCTGCGGGCGGCGGCGATGCGCACAGACGGGAAACTGATTCTTGGCATTAATTTTGGCCGCGGCACACCGGGCAGGGCCAAGCCATGGATACGCGCGGCACTGAGGGATATCGGAGCGGAACATATTCTTGCATTTGAAATTGGCAACGAGCCGGACCTGTACAACCACAATGGCATGCGACCGCACAGTTACAACGTACAAAATTATCTGCGGCAATGGAACGGCTTTGCCAGGATGATCCAACCGCTGTTACCCAAGCCAGAACTGCTGGCCGGCCCCGCATTCTGCGCCGATTGGCGAAAATACACACCAACATTTATCAGACAGCAACATCGACGCCTGGCGGTTGTTACGATGCATGAATATCCCCTGGGCGCACCGATTAAAAACAAAAGATCGCCGCGCTATGCCAGTATTGCCAATCTTTTACGTGAATCATCATCCGCGATATTTGCACGATTGATTCGCGGGTCGGTACGCATTGGCCGACACTATCATATTCCGGTGCGATTTGCCGAAATAAACTCGGCGTACGGAGGCGGCAAGGCGGGTGTAAGCAATGTCTTTGCGGCTTGTCTCTGGAGCCTCGATACGATGTTTGAGGTGGCATCCACGGGGGCGGCGGGCGTCAATTTTCACACCGGTCCGCGCTACGGAGCGTTCTGGAGTTTTCACCATGATGCGATTCGCGTCCTGCCGCTTTACTACGGCATGCTCATGTTCGCGCAAGCCGCGCCGCCCGGCTCCCGGCTTGTCCCGGTGCACTTTAATACGCGAGCGAATATCAAGTTCTGGATGACCTTGGACCGGCAGCATGTGGCGCATATTGTTCTGATCAATAAAGACCTGCACAAAAATGTGCTGGTAAAACTGAAATTATCCGGAAGCAATACTGGGCAACTTGAGAGATTAACCGCCGCGTCAATTTCTTCGCACAACCGTATATACATG
This sequence comes from Planctomycetota bacterium, assembly GCA_021810145.1. Classification (GTDB taxonomy): domain Bacteria; phylum Planctomycetota; class Phycisphaerae; order WQYP01; family WQYP01; genus JAMDCX01. Next base: position 21,344 of record JAJZJL010000046.1, read on the forward strand.
GGCGGGCGGACGTTTAATGGATCCCATAACGGAAAATTTCGAGGAACCGCACGCATAACAGAGTTACGATCCCGGCATGACATTTTCGCAATTCCGTTGAGCCATGCCAGTGCTGCGCTGCTTACTGTGCAACTGACCCGATGACCGGAGGTGTACCCCAAGCGGTGCTGGTACATCCGATAATTTAAGCAATATAGCGGGTCTGGTTTGGGCATAACGGTCTGATAAGTCAGCGAATGGACAAATCCTTGGAAAAAGCTTTGCGTTGTGAACCGGTTTAGTTTACAGTAAGAAACTATGTTGACAGTGGAATTCCCGCTCCGTGAGCCAGGTGATCGGACGGGAAAGAATCCTTATGATTCACCGCTGGCAACGGAGGATGGCCGAAGGAAGAGTTTTTGCGGCTTGGGTCGCGCGTAGCGTCAAGCACGGAAGAACTCTTGTGAAGGGCACCAAGGCCGGCTGCGGAAGCCGGCAGGTGTCGAAAAACTGTCGTCAGGCTGATGGCAATGAGTGTTTCTGGCGAGTTACGCAAGGAGGCGTCCGAGGTTGAAGATAACAGCCTCGTAAGGCCACGTCTTGTCCAAGAGCCTGCGAGAGAGAGGTGTGCAGTGTCTGGTTTGAACCCAATGGATCCGCTGATGCCCGGAGGCAATACTCCGCGGCCGGCATTTGAGATATTTCGGCCGGTGCCGAATGTAGCGCCACCGCGCGCGCCCAAAGGGCCAAAACGTACCAGCAAAACGGCTACAACCTCCGGAACAGAGGGAAAACCGGCCGATGCGGGTAATCCGGCATCGGACCCGCTTGCCAATATTCAAGCCGAGGATGAACAGGCCAATGCCGCTTCGGCCGCCGGCGCTGCTACGCTGAAAATTCCCATGCAGGCGCAGATCACACTGACGCAGGAAATGCAGAGCGGACAGCGCGACATTCAAACCGTGGCACTGGAAATCTTACAGGCCAATTTCCGGTGGCCGGGCTACCTGAAAATTGAACCGCCGGGTGCGGAACAGGCACAACTCTTTCCGGTGGGATCAGAAAAAGCGGCGGTGCCCCTGCAACATCGGGGTATACATTTTGGCACGCTGGTACTGGAAGGTGCCGCCAAAAGCGCACGAATCACCGATCAGCTTCAACAATCGGCGGCGTGGCTGACGGCAATGCTGGTATTAAACCACAATTTTAAAAATCTGCGGCGACTTGCGGATACCGATGAGTTATCCGGTGCGTATAACCGCCGGTACTTTATGGAAAACGTCCCCCATCTGCTGGATCGGGCGCGGCGCGAACGCTTCTGTGTGACCATTCTGTTGTTTGATATCGATGATTTCAAACAATACAACGATCAATTTGGACACGCGGCGGGAGATGCCATTATCCGTGAGGTCATCCGGTTATTGCGACATTGCACGCGCAATCGGGATATGGTGGCGCGGGTGGGTGGAGATGAATTTGCGGTGGTATTCTGGGATGATGGCGGCCCGCGGCAGCCGGATTCGCAGCATCCGCGAACGGTGCTGAATATCGCGCAGCGGTTCCGGAAGGCGGTGGCGGAACACCCATGGAACGCTGAAGGCGGACCCATTTCCGGAAAATTAAGCATCAGCGGGGGCTTGGCGACCTTCCCATGGGATGCGCAGAACCTGACTGATTTACTGGCGGTTGCTGACCAGGAATTGATGCGGGCCAAATCGCTGGGGAAAAACGCCATCGTACTGGCCGGCCCAAATGGCTCCAGCGACATTGAAGACAGCAAAACAACGCCGTTCGGCGGCAACTAAGGTTCTCCACCATTCTCTTTTGCCACCTTGGCATTTGGACGATTCGTCATTCCGGCCTGATTGCGCACCGAATTGCGGCAGCAATCAGACTGCGGCGCGGGCTTGATGGATTTTGGCACGATCCGCCCAAAGTGTTGTGTCATTGGCCCCGACTGGCATTGGCGCAGAGCAGGCGGAAGTCAGTTTCCGGCACCGTGGATATGCGCATCATGGATAATAAACGCGGGTCCATGAGCGGCATGAATAGTGCTGTTGATAAACGTCACACCATTGGCGTTAATGATTTTCATGCCATCATGGGCGCTGATATGCACGTTGTTAAACAGCACATCGGAAATGCGTTTTTCCGGTAAGCCGATAATCATCCCCGCGACTCTACCATCGGTTGCTGTGACATCATGAATGACAATATGCCGCCAGATTGGCGTGGTGGCGCTGATCGGCTGGGCTTTATCCAACTGCGGGTGACGTGGAATTTTCAGATAGTAACTGACAATTTGTACCGGCACTTTTACCGCGTTCATGGAAAGGTGGGTATAAACCAGATCCGTCACGGGACCGCCACGATGGCGATTGGACTTCAGGCGAATGCCCGCATCGGTTTTGTTAAACGTGCAGTCCATCACCGTGAGGTTCCGCAGGCCGCCATAAGTAACACTGCCGACGGACATGCCGTGACCGTGATCAAATAAACAGTGCGAAATGAGAAAATTCTCGCATGACAGATGTATCCATCCGTGCTTTCCGGCGGCTTTAATGGCAATGCAGTCATCGCCTTCATTGAAGTGACAGCCGGTGATCAGGTAATTCCATCCCGACGGATCAATGCCGTCGGTGTTGGGCGAATTCTGTGGTGCCAGAATGGTGATACCCCGGATTACAACATCCCGACATTCCTGCGGGAAGAGGTGAAAGCTGGGCGAGTTTTTCAGCGTGACACCTTGAATCAGTACGCGCCGACACTCATTGAGGACAATCATCTGCGGGCGATGAATCGGAACGGGAGTGGGAACAGGCTTGATTCTGGCTTTTTTGTCCGCCGCCTTTTCAGCCCAGGCGATTTTCCACCAGGGGCGGCCCTGGCCATTGATCATGCCGTGCCCGGTAATTTCTATATCATGGGCGTTGTCAGCCTGCAGACAACCGCCATAGCCGGCGGAACCTCGCTTATACAATGCCGGGTTGTTACTGAAGAGAATCTCGGAGCCTCTGGCCAGATGCAAATTGGTGTTGCTGTGAAGAGTCAACGGTCCCGTGAGGTATTTTCCCGCCGGCACAAGCACCTCACCGCCACCATCTTCATGACAGATATCCAGCGCCCGCTGAATGGCCAGCGTATCAAGTGTGCGGCCATTACCTTTGGCATGATAAGAGAGAATATTGAACGATTGACCGGCAATGCGCGGAGCGCTGGCGGCGAGAATTTCCGGCAGCAATGTGCGCTGCACAATAGCCTGCGGATTCCAATGGTCTTTCCCGGCAAGCACATCGCGCACGGTATAGTGTGCCGCCTGAGTCGGGGTTAATTGTCTGATCCAATGCACCCGCTTTGCGGGGACCCATCCGGGTCCGGCATTGTCAAATTCAGCATACCGGGTGGTTGTTTTATCAATCGGATTGTGATGCCAGGTAATCCATCCGCGCGGCTCAATGGCGTTTGGCATCCAGGTGTGCATAAACACGACATCGGCATACTGCCGCCACGGGCGACCAAGCACCACCCGATCAGGCCGGCTTTCGGAGGTTATTTTGCAATGATTGAACACATAGCCATATTTTTGTTGTTTTGGGGTGCGAGCGGCGGTGATAAAGCCGTATCCCAGGCAATGAATCCGGCAATGATCAAAATAACTCGTGGCACCGCCGAAAATAAAATCGGTAGCCCCGGCGATATAACAGTTTTCAAAATATTGGCGATGAGCGGAGGTTAAGACGGTATCCTGCCAGCCGGTAAAGCGGCAATGATCAAATATCTCCCGGTCGCCATCGACGCGGATGGCCAGGGCCTGTCCGGTATTGCCGGCGGTATTGACGAAGGAGATGTTGGCGGCGGAGAAATTGTCAGCTTTGATCCAAACGGTCTGCGTGGCAAAGGTGCCTATGGGTTTACCATTGGCGGCTTTGTCATTGGCATTGAGATTCCAGGTGATAATGGTTTGGCGGGTTTTGCCATCTTCGCCGAGAAAGGTGATGGCCGGCTTATGCCGCCCCACCACAACCCGCCCGCGATAGATGCCGGGCTTTATGAAAATAATCACCGGTGATTGACTGTTATTGGGGACGGCATTAACGGCGGCCTGAATCGTTTTGAATTGGCCGCTGCCATTGGCGGCAACCGTTATGATCTTTTGCGGCCCGGCGGCGCGAACCAGCCCCGCCGAACACATGGCAGCCATAATAGCCGGTGCCAGAAACCGTAAACGCATCATACATCTCCTGTATTGACTGATCGTGTTTGATTCAATCCATCCGCCCATGCGGACGGACCGATGCGGCCATCCCCGCAATTATTTTCCATTCATTGGCCGGTGCCACCAATTTCCCGGTCCCAGCACCGTTTCGGCAGTGATTGTTTGAGCCTGCGTTTTGGTTAACTGCCTGGACCATAGCGCCCGGCTCTTCACATTTGCGCCGGGGCCTCGGCTGTTGTATTCCGCAAAGCGGGCGGTTTTTCGGAGCTTGGGCTTTTTCCAATCGCTCCAGCCAACCGGGCGGATCTGTTTGCCCATGTAGCAATCTATAAATATCGTGCTTCCGTACGGCCGCCATGGACGCCCCAGATAGACGCTGCCGGCGGGGGTGGATTTCAGACTTGTGAGGCGACAATGCATAAATACAAAGCCGAAGCGTTGATTCTGTGGCGTGGACGGTGCGGTGATGGTGCCGTAATGCCCCTTATTAACATTACGGATGGTGCAATGATCGAATAAGCCGGTGCCAAAGCCATAAATATAATCCACGGCGCCGGTAATCAGGCAGTGCGAAAAATAGGCGCGTGGATCGGGATGTGAAAAGTAAAGCGTATCCTGAAAAGCCAATATGCGACAATGATCAACCACCAGCTTGTCGCCACCGACGGTAACCGCCAGCGCCTGATTGCCGTTGACATTGGATTTTTGCACGTAAGCATTTTGAATCGTGATATGATCAAGCGTGGTGTTAGACGCGTAAATGCACAACGTGGCGGTATTCATAAATTCGTGCGGCAGACCATTCTTTCCGGCGTCGCGTACCGGCAGATTGTCGGTTAATACCGTATTACGCGCGTTGGTTCCCTGCAGGGTAATGTAGGGTTTATCCGCCGGGATCACCACCAAACCGGAGTAGCTGCCCGGGTCAATATGGATAATCGCAGGCCGCTTATTATTTGCCGGCACCGCATTGACGGCGGCCTGAACGCTTCGGTACGCTCCAGTGGCCGTATAGGAAACGGTATAGACCGCCGGGCTGAGGCCCGCGGTGGCTGCGCGACTGGCCTTGGCGACGGTGGCACCGGCGAGTTGTCGAGCCATGCTTAATGGTCCGGCATTGCAGCGCGGGAAACTGGCTGTCAGCGATAGCGCCAGTAATATGACCGCGGATGCTGCGGTGACTTTTCCATCAGAGTTCAGGGATCGCATGATACATTCTCCTGTATAACCGGCACATCAACATTCCGGATTACCATCATCCGACGCGAACATTGACTGCCGGATTCAGTATACAAGCCGTTACGCATCGAGGGATCAATGCGAATTCCAGGGGCCACTTCCCAGAATTGCCTTAACGGAATATCTGGCGGCCTGGGCTTTGGTCAATTGATGCGACCATTTTACCCGGAGTTTAACATTCGCTCCGGGTCCTGTGGAATGATATTCCGCAAACCGCGCGGTTTTGTAATAGCTTGTGCCTTGCCAATTCAGCCAGCCAGCCGGGGCGATATCGGAACCCATATGGCAATCAATATAAGTGGTGCTGCCATACGCTCTCCATGGTCGCCCCAGGTAAACGCTTCCGGCGGGCACATGTTTTGATGCGGTAAGGCTGCAATGCAGAAACACCAGGCCGTAGGGCTGGTGCTTCGGGGTATTGGGGGCGGTTATGCAAGCCGAGCCGACCGATCGAATGACGCAATGATCAAACACCGCCCGAGCCTCTCCAAAAATAAAATCGACGGCACCCTGGATCAGACATTTACGAAAATAGATTTTTGCATGCGGATTATGTACATAAAGCGTATCCTGCCAGGCCAGAAAGCGGCAATGTCGAAATATCACCGGGCCGTCACCGGTGCGCACGGCAACCGCCTGACTGCCCTTGCCATAAGAATTGACAAATGTCAGATGCTCCGCGGTTATATCGCGGCCAAGAATGGTAACAGTGGGTGTATGAAATGTGCCAATTTCCTTTCCATTTGCTCCCTTGTCTCTGGCACCGAGGTTATAGGTGATGATGGTTTTTTTCGCGTTGCGCCCCCGCAGGATAATATTGGAATCATCGGACGGCACCGTTACCAGTTCCTTATAGGTTCCGGGCGCGATTTTAATGATAATCGGCTTGCGACTGTGCGCGGGCACGGCATCAATGGCAGCCTGAATGGTTTTGTATTGCCCTTTGGGGCCTACGGTCAGAACTTTGCCGGCAGCCACGACCGTTTGCCCGCAGCAGCCCAGAGCGATCAACAGTGTCGCAAATGCGGGGAGCGTTGCATTTAGAAACTTCATAGATATCTCCTACCGTCATACAGATTAACAATTACCGATTCCAATTGATCCCGTGGCATCGGGAGCGTTACTGCCGGCAGAGCCTCGGGCTATGTGCCAGCGCGACATCTCATCTCCCGCCGCCAGTTTTCAAATTGATGCCCGCTACCTGCGCGTTATACGGAATAATGGCCGGGCCATGCTTCACGGTAATGCTTGAATTGATAAAGCGGATATTCCGGGCATTAAGAATGGTGAATCCGCGGTTGGCACGAATGTGCACATTGGAAAAGACGATATCGTCAGCGGGTAATCCGGGAAGCGCGGAAATACGACCGGCGTGCGGCGAGTTCACCGAGGTAACATTCTCAAAATATACATGTTTCCAGATTGGAAGATTGCGATGTGTCCGCAATGCGGGAACTTGTGACGGTGTTTTGGGCTTTTTCGGATAAAAGCTGTTGATGAATACCGGCAGACGGACATTCCGCATGGTCAGATTCTGATACCACAAATATTCGGACAAGCCACCATAACCCGGCCCGGCCTTGAGCCGCACTCCGCGGTGCGTATGGTCAAAGGTGCAGTTGCGCACCACGACATATTTCAGGCAGCCATTGGTCTGCCCGCCGACGGACATACCATGTCCATGTTCAAAGGTGCAATGAGTGATAAGAAAGTTCTCACAGGATGGACGGGAGGGTGTACCATTGCGGGCACCGGCTTTAATGGCGATGCAATCATCCCCTTCATTAAACGTACACCGGGTGATGTAATAATTCCATCCCGAGGGGTCACATGCATCGGTATTGGGCGTGTTAATCGGAGCCGTGATGGTGACGTGATCAATCATGACATCCCGGCACTGGTTGGGAACCAGATGAAACATCGGTGAATTTTCCAAGTGTACATTTTGCACCAATACCCGCGTGCAATTCTCCAGCACCACCATGAAGGGACGATGCGGCAGTTTCGGCGGATGTTTATGACCGGGCTGTTTTCTGTAGCGCGGCCACCAGGCCTGCCCCTGACCATCAATTGTGCCGTGACCGGTAATGGCAATATCGTGTGCGTGCACGGCGACGATGCAGTTGCGATAGCCAGGATGCTCAATATTCCGCTGCTTTTTAACCGACGGCAGATAATACTTGGGGTTCGCAGCCATGCGGATTTCCGCTCCGCGGGCCAGATGAAAATTCATATTGCTGCCCAGAACCAGCGGACCGGTGAGATAATCACCGGCGGGAACCAGTACTTCGCCCCCACCGGCCTTTTCACAGGCTTGAATGGTTTTTTCGATGGCGCTGGTGTTGATTGTCGTTGCATTTCCGACCGCGCCAAAGGACTTGATATTAAATGTGCGGTTTGGAATCCGCGGTTGATCGACCTTGACCATGTGATGAATTCTGGCGACCACTTTGCCAACCCATGCAGGTTGTGCGAAGCAGGTCGCGCCGGAGCCTGTCATTGTGGCCAGAGAAACGCCGGCGGCCATGGCAAGACATTTGAGTTTGGCATTTGACATAGGGTGTGTCTCCTTGAGGTTAGTTTGCGATTTTCGCATTGTGCGCCATGATTTGCGGAGGATTCTTCGCCGCAATTTTACAATGATCCATGGTGATGTCCGCATTGACAACATGCATTCCATCACGTGCGGCCAGACGGACATTTCGCATATAGAAATCGGTAACCGGCATTTCAGGCCGGCCGACGATAAATGCCGCGGTGGCCGCGCCGGTGGCGGTAACATCACGGATATGAATGTGGCGCCAGCGGGGTGTTTCGGCAGTAACAGCCATCGCCTTACCGGCCAGCGCCCGGCGGGGAATGCTGTAGGCCCATGGAGATGTATTGTTGTAGTAGCTGCTGACCAGAATCGGGATGTCCACATTTTTCATCGTTAAATTGCTGTACCATAAATCATCTACCAGTCCGCCGTTATGAATATCCGCCTTCAACCGAATACCCGCCTGCGTGCCATCAAAGGTGCAATTCCGAACCGTCAGATTGCTTAATCCGCCGCCCGTGCCACTCCCCACGCTCATGCCGTGGCCATGAAAAAAATGACAATTCTCCACCAGAAAGTTCTCGCTGGCGGGATGCAGCAGATGCGGGCGCCCGCCGGCTTTGATGGCAATGCAGTCATCGCCTTCATCAAACGTGCAGCCCGTGATGAGGTAATTGTGTCCGGAGGGATCCATGCCATCGGTATTCGGCGAATGAATCGGCGCTTTTACAGTGACACCCTCTACGATGACATCATCACATGCGCCGGTAACCAGATTGCACATCGGAGAGTTTAACAATGTCACATTTCGCACGACAACATGGCGGCAATGATCCAGGAGAATCAGATAAGGACGATGCGGCAACTTGTCCGCTGCCAGCGAAGGAGCCCCGCCAGGCTTGGATTTTTTGTACACTTTCCACCAGGGCAGGCCCTGACCATTTATTGTTCCGTGCCCGGTGATGGCAATATGGTCACAACCAATGGCCGTGATACAGTTCTCATAGCGATGGTGAAACATGGGATAACTGGAAAAATGGTTGCTCATCAGCAACACCGCACCACCGGCCAAATGCAGATTCACGTTGCTCTTCAGTGTGATTGGACCGGTTAGAAAGCGGCCTTTGGGGATGATGACTTCTCCGCCACCGGCCAGAGCGCAGGCGTCAATCGCTTTCTGAATTGCGGCGGTGTTGACGGTTTTTGCATCAGCGACGGCACCATAGCGCATGATATCAAAGTGGCGGCCCGGGAACCGCGGTGCAAAGCTGGTGAGAAATTCCGGTATCAAGTGTAATTGCACAACAGCTTCGGGATTCCACCGACTCCTGCCACCGAGAACGAAGCGGGGTGTGAGCCGGTTGGCGGTGGCGGAGGAAATCGGCCGCAGCCAGGCGACGCGCGCCCGCGGCACGGCACCGGGACCGAAGTTGTCAAATTCTGAATAGCGTGTGGTGTTTATATCTTGTTTATTGCCATCCCACACGATCCACCCATGGGGGTTAATGCCATTGCTCATCCATGTGTGCTTAAAAATGACATCGGCGTACAGGCCCCATGGCCGCCCCAGATATACCCGATCCGGCGGCGTGCTGGTGATAATGCGGCAGCGATTGAAGACAAAGCCGAAATGCCGGTTTTTCGGCGTTTTGGCGGCGGTAATGTAGCCGTGGCCGAGAGAGTGAATCAGGCAGCGGTTAAAATAAGCGCTCCCGGCACCGAAGATATAATCTGTACTGCCCGTGATTGTGCAGTTTTCGAAGTAATCTCGGCCGGTGTTGACCAGAAGTGTGTCCTGCCAACTGGTGAAATGACAATTATCGAACACATCGTGCGTACCGTCCAGACGGATCGCCAGCGCCTGTCCATTCATGCGTGTATAACCCTTACCGCCCTGCCCTCCATCATTGGCAAAGGAAATATTGATGGCGGAGAAGTTATTTTCCTTAATCCAGGCCGTTGCGGTTTTCCACATCCCCAACGGCTTGCCGTTGGCCCCTTTGTCATAGGCAATCAATGAATATTCGATAATGGTATTGGCGGGATTTTCGCCCAGGAGTGTGATTGGAGGCAGATCAGCGGGAATAGTGATCTGTTCATGGTAGATACCGGGGTGAATCAGGATAGTCACCGGTGTTTTGCTGTTGGGCGTTACGGCATTGATTGCCGATTGAATCGTTCCCAGATCACCCGGGGTGTTCGGGGCCACCACCAGCACTCTGGCTGGGACACCAGATCCCATTGCAGCGGGTACTGCCGGCAACGTTATGGCAACAATCGCGGCAATTGATAAAAATATTTTTCCGGCGGTGTTCAGCAATTGCAGTCTCCACATTCTTTTAAAGGATTGATCATCAACGATGATACAACATCCGCGCTGTAAGCAACTGGCGCTGCGCCCTGCACATCAATTACATGATCCCGATGCCAACACTTTTACTCGCTAATGATGGTGCATTGCGTGTATGCGCCTCCGCAGGGCTTTAACTTCCGCTTCCGGCTTCCAATGATCGGTTCCACCCAGCACGCGAGCCACGGTAATCTTACGAGCCTGAGCCTTGGTGAGTTCTTTAATCCATGCGGGACGCTTGCCGGCTCCCGGGCCTTTATTGCCAAATTCCGCGAAGCGGGCGGTTTCCGGATTTTTCTTATCCATCCAGTGCATCCAGCCTGCGGAATTCAGCGATCCGGGCAGATAACAATCCATGAAGGTTGATGCCGCATAGGGTCCCCATGGCCGTCCCAGCCAGGTATCGCCGGGCTTGGTGCAGGCGGTAATGCGACAATGAGAAAATACAAAACCATACGGGCTGGACTGCGGCGTACGCGGGGCGGTAATGCAGCCATAACCAAGGCAATTGATTTTGCAGTTACGGAAGAAAGCGGTGGCGTTGCCAAAAATAAAGTCCACCGCCCCGTTGATCTGGCAGTGATCGAAATATTGCCGATTCTGATTCAGCAGAATGGTGTCCTGCCAGCCCAGGAAATGGCAGTTGTAAAACACACATTGGTCACCATCCACACGTATGGCCAGAGCCTGACCATCATAACCATTGCCGCTGATACCGGAATCATTGGCGAAGGTTATATTGGCGGCAGAGAAGTGATTATCCTGCACCCAGGTGCTTTGCGTACTGAAGGTTCCAATGGGTTTACCATTGGGACCCTTGTCATACGCAATTAAGGAGTACACCAAAATGGTATTATCAGGATCTTCCCCCAGCAGCGTAATGGGGGGTTCACCCCTGGGGATAACAATATGTTCATGATAGATCCCGGGACGTATAAGGATTGTCACCGGCGTTTTGCTGTGCGGCTTAATCGAGGAGATCGCGGCCATCACGGTGGTAAATTGACCGTGCGATTTATCCGGCGAAACAACAATGGTTTTCGCGGCAGCAACGGCTGGCA
>JAJZJL010000047.1 GCA_021810145.1 Planctomycetota bacterium
CGCGTGGAAGTTCATGGTACCGAACAAACCGTCGCCTACGATGCCGACGATCACCGCCCGGGCTACCGCAAAGCGGACTATTAGGAAAATGCCAATGAGCCGCCGGGGATCAGACAGGCCGGGGCCGTCACTGAATGGCCGTAAGACGCGATCCCAATAGCTTTGTGTGTACCCGCTAAACCAGATTGGCCCGCGCCGGACCTCAATCCAACCGTGGTGCGGACAGGTGTGCGTCACGCAATGACTGCTTTGATAAATAGTCCGCCTTCGTCGGCCAACGGAAAATCACCGGCGTTGCGTCGGCGATCCATCTGCCGTTTTATCGCATGCGCGAGGTTGTCGATGCCGCAATGGGCTGAATCGGCCAATTCATCGCCAAGGTGCGGCGGTACATCGGGATACTCCTGGGTCTGTCCTTGCTGCGCGACATCATCAAAACTGAAACAGGGCCACCCGAACGGGGATTTTGGGCGGCCATGGTTTTGCCCATTTGCCGTGCACCAGTTACCACGTCCACAGGAAAGACCTTCAATGCCGCGTCCAGGTGCGTCGCCAGAGCGCCTGTTGGCAATGTATCGATTGCATGAATGCAATCGATACATCAATTGAAGACGATCTATTGACAGCGCCAATAGATTGTTAAGCCTTAAAAGATCTATGGGCTTGGGCAATCAAACATGTACTGCAACGACTCATGCGATTGCCGCCAATGCCGCCAGTACCTCGCTGTGATGATCTTCAACTTTTACTTTAGGGAAAATCTTGGCGATTTTGCCTTTGCCGTCAATGATAAACGTGGTGCGTTCAATGCCCATATATTTTTTGCCGTACATGGATTTTTCCTTCCATACGCCATACGCTTCGGCTACCGCGTGGTCGATATCCGCGAGCAAGGCAAAGGGCAGATTGAATTTTTTCTGGAATTTCTCATGGCTCGCTACATTGTCCGGGCTTACACCAAGCACCACCGCCCCGGCCTTTTCCAGATCTGCAATGCCGTCACGGAAATTGCAGGCCTCTTTGGTGCAGCCGGGCGTATCATCCTTGGGGTAAAAATAAAGGACGATTTTTTTTCCTTTTAAGTCCTTTAAGCCGATCGTTTGACCGCCGGTGCTGGAAAGTGAAAATGCGGGGGCCGGATCTTTTTCCTTGAGAGTCATAATAAAATTCCTTTTAATTCAAGCCACTGCTCAACTTTGTGCCCAATAGTAGGCGCGGGGAGTTAAAAAGACCAGCCGATCGGAAGAAAACTGATTCGTTTTAAATGGCAATGGTTGCATCTGGGGACGGCGTTCCGTCACCGCTCACCGGCCCGGATCACAGAAACACGAAATCTGAAATCCGGCCTTCTATCACAGCACTGGTCCGCGGGCATGTTGCGGCTTTACAACCTTTGTGCCGCGCCATGCCGTTGCCACGGTTACCGGTTGGCTATAACCAAGCACCGATCAGAGGTTTGTTTTATCCGGGGATTCCCGGTTGGCAATGCGCGGGGCGCTGATGGTTAATTCGATGGCTTTGTATTGGGCGGCGGCTTCCGGAGTAATCTCGTGCTGTCGCTTGGGAAACACGCCGGCCGGGCGCGGTTGTAAATCCGGCGATTGCGGGCCGTCATGGCGTTTAAGTACGTTATAAAACTGATTGCGCTGGGCCGGAATCCAGCCGCTGTCCCGGATCAGGCGGCAGATCATTTCCTCTGAAAGGCGGAAGGATGTGCCGGCACTGGAGACCACGTTTTCCTCCATCATGACGCTGCCCATATCGTTGGCGCCGAAGAACAGGGCCAACTGTCCAATCTTCGGTCCCATGGTAACCCAACTGCTTTGCAGGTTGCGGACATTATCCAGATACAGCCGGGAAAGCGCCAGCATGCGCAGATATTCATTGGCATCCGCCAGACGCACGGTTCGACCGTTGTCGAATTCAAACGGTATGCCGGAATCAGGGTTCCATTTGCGTTTGTTATCCAGGGGCGTATTGTCAGGCTGATACGTCCAATGAATAAAGGCCGTGTAATGGGCGGGAGCATTGGCCAGAGCCCAGTCCTGCCGCTCGCGCAGGTGCCGGATATGATCAATTCGATCTTCGATGGTTTCAATGTGGCCGATCAACATCGTGGCGCTGGTGTGCATGCCAAGTTTGTGAGCTTCGGTCATCACATCCAGCCATTGATCCCCGGAGCATTTGCCCGGACCAATACGGGATCGCACGCGATCGGAAAATATTTCCCCGCCGCCACCGGGAACGGTGGCAAGGCCGGCGGCCTTAAAGCGTTTGAGCACTTCAGCGACGGGCATGTTGAAGAATCGCGAAAATTCAACAAATTCCGGCGGGCTGAACGCATGGATATGCACAGACGGGAATTTTTCCCGGATGCCGCGCAGCAGCTGCTCATAATAACTGATCGGCAAAGCTGGATTCATTCCGCCCTGCATGAGTATCTGGGTGCCGCCGATGCTGACAAGTTCGCGGATTTTTTCATAAATTTGGTCATAACTAAGGGTGTAGGCGTCGTGGGCTTCCGGATCGTTGCGTTTAAAAGCGCAAAAGGTGCAGCGGGCGGTGCAGATATTGGTGTAATTGATGTTCCGGTCAATGACATAGGTGCGGTAATCTTCCGGATGCAGTCGCCGGCTGACGGCCATGGCCCAGCGGCCCAGATCAATAAGCGGGGCATGACGGTATAATTCATCGAACTGCGCTTCTGTGAGCCGGGCTTTGCCATCAATTACCGCGTGAATATCAAATCCCGGCCGATAGCCGGTGTGGTGATGCATGGGCGGAATGAGCACATTGGTATTAAATTCGATCATGAGAGTCGATTTCCAAACCAGCTAACAGGGTTACAATCAAAACCGGGAAATCCAACATTCCCGCCATTCCTGCCGGGTTAGATCATAGTGTTTCAGCCCCCAATCGGGCAAGTGAGGCGAACTGGACTGGGCGTGGATATACTATAAGGAGATTTGATGATCACCTTTTGCGGCAGGGCAGAGGGCTTGGCTGGGGGTGATGCGGGGAATGTTGGTACCGGTTCTGGCCGGAATCTTACGGGGCCGCGGTTCCAACGTTTTACGGTGACAGGAATTAAACAATGACTGAGAATAAGGATTCCACGAATTCGGCAGCGGGGGCCGGCGGAAATGCCGGCAGGTCAACTGGCACGTCAGCCAACAAACCTGTGCGCAAACGGCGGCGCTGGCCCATGGTGGCGGGAATTGTCGTGCTGCTGTTGCTGCTGCTGGTTTTGGCCATTCCAAGCATGTTATGCACCGGACCTGGCGTGCGGTTGATTGAATCTCAAATAAACTCACGAATAAGCGGCAGCGTGCAAATCGGGCGCATATCCCTGGGCTGGTTCACACCGGTAAAGCTCAACCGCGTAACATTGAAAGACCCCAACGGGGATGTTGTGGTTGGTGATCTGCAGGTCATTACGCAGCGCAGTATTCTGGCTCTGATATCCAACTGGCATAACCTTGGAAAAATTGCCATTGATATAAAGACTCTGAAACTCAGTCAGGACAGCAACAAGAATCTTAACCTCATGCAGGCGCTGGCGAACCCGCATCCGGCGGTTGCCCCGGTGGCCGGCACACAGCCCGTTGCAGCCCCCGCAGCGCCGGCGGCTGGTACCGGTTCCTCCATTCCCGCAATCAACACCACACTGACGCTGACGCTGGCGGATGCATCTTTTACCGCGCCGAATCTTCAGCCGTTCCAGGCCCGCAACACCCGTCTGGAGGTATCACTTGATACGCTGGATAACAAGCCCGTGGAGGTGCGGTTTGCCACTGCGGCGGGAGTGGGAAGCCAGGCTCCCAGTCAAATCCGTCTTGCCGCGACCCTTAATGCCATAACCGGTGGAAAAGTCCGGGCGGCAGATCAGATAACCGGAAATGTGACAGCGGACATTGAGAAACTGAATCTCGCGGCCCTTTCCCCCGTGTTGAGCATGGCCGGTGTGCAGCTTTCGCCCGGCGGTGTTTTGACCTTGGCGATAGCGGGAAAAATTCCTTCGCCGGGTACCGGCTCCGTGGATGGTAATATAGTGGTTGATAATGCCGCATTATCCGGTGCGATGTTAAAAGGCGACGCGCCTGAACTCGGCACGCTTCGCATGCCGCTGAATGTGTCCTGGAAAAATGATGCCTACGAGATTAAAGCCTTGGGAATTCAGACTGCCCTTGGCGGAGCCTCGGTTACGGGGCATGGCTCCATTGCCACAATACTGGCGGTACTGCACCATAACGCCGGGGCGGAAAAGCTTGCGGTATTGAATATTACCGCTTCGGCACCGTTGGCGCAAACGCTTTCGGCTCTGCCGCACGTCATTACATTGCCCGCCGGGGTTCATTTTGTCGGTGGTCAAACGGCATTGACCGCGAGCGTCAGTCTGGGGAATCCGTCCGGCGGGGCCATTGTGCCTGCGGCTGGCACCCTGCCGGCGGTAACAAGCGACGTTCAATTCGCCATTCAGCCATTGCACTGGACACAGGCCAACGGTGGCCCGGCAGGTTCCGCTGCGGTAACGGGGAAGGTGGCATTTAATACGCTGGGAAAGCCCGTGCAGGCCAATGTTCATCTGCATGTTGCGCAGGGGACGGCCAAGCCGGCCGATTTCTCACTGGTTGCCGATTTAACAGCCATAAAGAATGGCCGGATTCTGCCGCTGAATCAATTAACCGGGCAACTGAAACTGCTGGTGGCCAATCTGGATCTTACGGCCATTGATCAGATTTTGCCGCGTACCAGCCGATCCATTGTGTTTCATGGTGTGGTTAACGGAAGCGTTTCGGTCAACGCGCCGAAAGCGGGCAGCGGAGAGATTTCCGGGCCGTTGACAATCACTGATTGCGCGCTTGGCGGAAATATGCTGAAATCCGACCGGCCGCAAATCGGGACGGTCACATTGCCTTTGAATATCTCATGGAAGGGTACGCGCTTTGACCTGGGATCAGTGGGGATTCAATCAGAGAATCTGCGCATGCTGGTTTCCGGTAATGCCACTTTGGCGGAACTTCAGGCGATACAGAAGAATCAGGCCAACTGGGGTTCCTCCGGTCTGCATGTAAGCACATACTGCAATCTCGGCTGGCTGGCTTCCAGTTTTCACAACACTCTGGGGCTGGAAAAACTGGGTTTGCGGTTGCGGCATGGCATGATGAATCTGCAGGCCGACCTGACCAGCGACGCGACGAAATCAACAGGCCGCGAAACGCTTGCCCTGACCGACTTACGCGGTACCTGGAAAAACACGCCGTTTGTGATTAATCCAGTTCAGCTTGGTGCGGAATTTCAACGGCAGGGCAGCAGGTGGAATTTACTCAAAGGTGTTATGAATCAGGCCGCGACTCCCGATGGTAAGCCGGAACGCACGCCTCAGCTCAATGTGGTCCTTACCGGGCAGCCCACCGGGGCGTACGCGCTGAGCCTGCAGGCGGTTTTGGCGAATCTGGCACAGGAGGCGTCACCCTTTGTTGCGCTCAACGGCCGCAGCGTTGCCGGAACGTTGGATGTTAACGCAACAACGGCGGATATTTTTGCTCCGAAAATTCCTTATCATCTCACTGTGACGGTCAATCAATTAGCCCTGGGCCTGGGGCAGGGAAAGCCGATGATCACCGAACCGGCAGTGACGCTTCGCAGTGACGGCATGTTGCTTTCGCCGCATGGCGCAGTTACCGCAGTTCAAAGCACTTTTGCTGTGCAAACGGCCGAAATCAACATTCCCAAAGGCCACGTCGAATTGCAGAAAGCCGCCGCGGGATGGGTTGTACCTGCCGCTCAGGCTGATATTGCCCGCATTAATCTTTCGCGTGTAATGCAAATTGCCACCATGTTTTCGCCGGCCCTGGCGGATGACGATATTGGCGGAACCGTTGAAAATTCGGTGATTGCCGCCAGTTATAAACCCGGCTTGGTAAACGTATCAAAGCTGCACCTGGAAATGAATAATCTAAGCTTCCGTAGCGCCATGCCCAAGGCTTCGACGGCGCAATTTGTGGAACCGAAATTAACCGTTGATCTCGCGTGTGACGCGGCGATGGGCAAGGCGGCGAATCTTCACATTTCCACGTTGGCAATTAACACCTCCGACGGAGCCATTGATGTCAGCGCGCCTGAGCCTGTTTCGCTGCAGACCGGGGCCGCAATGGCGGCCAAGATACCGGCGTTCACCATTCGGGCGGATCTGCTGAAATTTGTGCCGCTGCTGGAGGCATTGGGCAAACTCAAGGCCGGCTCAAAGTTACAGGGCGCTTTGGCGCTAAAAGGGGCGGCGGAGACTGTCGGATCGGCAACGCATCCGGACTCCACGATCCGTCTGACGCTTGACGGCGGTGTCAGTAATTATCAGCTCACGCTTCCCGGAAGTTCCGCAATCCTTCCACCGGACAATCTTTCTCTGGCGGTTTCAGGATTGCTCAATATGTCAACGACAACATTTACATGTCTTGATAACTGCACGATCGGTGAACATGCGGTAACCGGTCCGGGCGGAAATGTCATTCAATTCAACAAAGGTAGTGTGATTGCCTGGTCGTATAAATCGCCGGAGAATATCAGCGGTGAGATTACCTATGATCTGGCTCGCATTGAGGCCCTGGTGGGCCCCATGCTCCCGGCAGGATTGACCATGGCGGGTAAACATACCATGAAATTGCGCGTAACCGGTCAACTCACCGCCGATGCGGGCTTGCGGCAGTTCCGTAAACTGGAAATAGCCCGGACCGCCCTGGGGTTTGACAAAATCGCCATCGACGGCCTGACCTTGGGTCCCGGGCAAATTCCCTTTGAAGAGTCAGGGGGAACGCTTCAGTTGATTCCCAGCGCCATTCCAGCGAATAAAGGGACGTTCAACACCGGCGGTCATATCGATTTTAATCTTGCGTCGCCGCAGTACGTGCTCACCAAACCCCTGGCACTGGTGAACAACGTGGAGATCAACGCGGCTCTGGGCGGCAGTTTGCTGAACTTTCTGCCCCTGGCGTGGGGTGGTGGCAACAGTTCCGGCGCCTTGCGGCTTTCGGGTATCGTCAACCTGCAATTGCAGAACGCCGCGTTGCCTCTGAATTTTGCGCAGCTCAAGCAAACCGGTACGCTCGCCGGTACCGTCAGCGCAACGCACATTACCTCAGATTCACCGTTGTTTACCCTGATCGGAAACAGCATGGGGCCGCTTGTCAGCAATGGCGGATCGGGCATGGTCATGAAGGACAGCGGCATTCGGCCAACGGCATTTAACCTTAAGCAGGGAAAAATCTATTATCAAAATCTCCAGGTGCTGCTGGTGAGTTTTGGTATGGAATTCTCCGGCTGGGTGGGACTGGATCAAACCCTGCATCAGGATGTTAACATAACCGGGGCCGGGATTACCCTGCCGATTCCCTTAAGCATTGACGGTACCACCAGTAAGCCGCAATTGCACCTTAGCGCCAAGCCATTGAAAAATATCGGTAACGATATTGGCAACACGCTTAAAAATGCGCCCGGCATCATCCATAATCTTAATAATCTTTTCGGTCACTGATGCAGGCGTAACGGTGCGTTGTATGACTTTGAAACGCGACAGTTGAAATCCGGGATTCGAGACTCGATGGGTGAGTTCTGACATGTCATAGTTGAATCGTGCAATAACGCATGTGAGCGTTGCCCGGTCATTTCACCGTCGCTTCAGTAGTGCATCCGCACCACGCCAAAGCGGATACTGCCGTCAGCAGCAAGGCGCACGCCAGCAACGCCAGGCCGATAGTGACATTGATGGATCCGGTTGCGGCCATCGGCCTTGGCAATGGCGTCGGGCCGGTCGCACCCGAGCCGGATGGTCGCCACACGGCCATCTGCGCATCCGGTCCGGGCAATTGTTGCAGTTCGGCGATAACATTGGCAAAAAAGATGACAAAAGATGCGTGATCCGCCCAGGTGCTCCATGGGGAATTTTCCCGCCCGGCCAGCCACAACCATGTTTGCCCCCTTGCCCGGTCGTGTCGTTCCGCCAGCCAGGCGTGGCCATTGTAATTTATCAGCGTGTGCCAGTGTGAATCGCGCCTGGCGATCACGATCTTTCGCACCAATACGCCCTTCGGATCAACCGCCTGCATCAAGGAATTGTGATCATCAACCCTCAGCGAATGCCGAGTGGTAACTGTCCGTTCCATTATCGGCTTAAGCCCCGGGCCAGGTGTGTTGCCCAACAATACAAATGTGCTGTCGGTTATGCCGCGCACAATCGCCGGATTGAATTGCCGTTGATGGATAATCCAGATGGCTCGCTCCGGCCGGTCGTCATGCGGTGTCACCTCCGGCAAAGCCGCAAAGAGGCGCAGGAACGCCGCGGGTGGGGTGCCGATGAAATGAGCCGCAATTGTTCTGACGCCCGATGACCTCCGCAGTACCAAGTGAGCCACCGTTTGATGGGTCTGCTGCAGTGTCACGTCCATGCGACGCGTGGCTGTAATCGGAGAAATATCAATGCCTTTCTGTATGGTTGCCCCTGATACGCGCCGCTGGAATTGCTGCCGCAATGTTGTGACAACGACACGATACCGAGAGGCGCCCGTTATTCCCGGCGCGCGGATAAAGAGATCAACGGCCTGACTGTTTCCAGGCCAACTGCGGCCTCTGGCTTGAAGAGCTACCTTGGGAGGATGCCGGGGTTTTGATTCGGCTATTTGCAGTCTCGGCGCACTTAAGGCCGTTGCGGCAAGAATTGCCGCCGCGAGAATCAGCACCCATGGCCAATCTGCCCTGGATTTCTCTCTGCCGGCATTATGCGGTGTTTCGGCGGGCCAGAATTCAAGTATGGTGAAGGAGTATAAGGCCTTGCGGGCGGTGCGAAGCAGAAACCACCCGGCAACCGCAAGCACGGCAGGAAGTATCAGTAGCTCTGGATGTAGAAAAACGAGATTCATCAGCCATTCCCTAACGCTTGTCTTTTATATGATACGGGATTTGCCGGCCCATGAAATTGTGAAAAAAATATATAAAAAATCGCTGTGGTGATTGTAGATACGCCTCCGGGTCGATACATTACCATATACGCGGAATCCAAGCTGTTTTCAGCCGCGCGGTTTTTCGGGGTGTTGCATGGCGACCAATAGAAGAAAAGATGCCGCCACGCTCTATGAAGTGTTAGGGCGGACGGCTCAAAAAACACCTAAGAAGGAAACCCCGGCAACCCCATCCAAGCCCGCTGAGGTTCAATCGTCGCCTTCGATGAATAATCGTACACCTTTGCGCACGCCGGTAGCCGGTTCAATCCGCCCGCCGCCGTCTCGGACGTCGCTGTATCCTCCCGCAGCGCCAGCGCCAAAAAAAGAGGCCCAAAATGCGGCATCCGGTTCGCAGGCCTCGCCCGAACCGGTCCTGCTGGATCAGATTCTGGCGAGGTTTCGCCCCTGGATACTGGTGGTGACTGCCGGCATTGTAGCGCTGGTATTGGCGATTGTGATTATTGTTTCCACCAGCGGCCGGTCGCATCGCAAGCCGCTGGAACCCATTGCCATCGCGCCTGGAGCGCCTGCACCGGGGCTTGTGCAGCCGCAATTACTGCCGGTCAATGGCAGTTCTGCGGTACCCGGCACGCCATCGACTCCCAAGCCGGCACCACCGCCGCCGCCCCCGCGTGCGCACGTTGGCCGCGTGGTTCCGTCACAGGATGTCAATCGATCGCCGAATCGATGGTATCTGGTGATCTTGACCACCTTGCCGCAATATGCCCAACACGCGGCGGAGTTTATTGCAAAACACGGAGTCAGTGTGACCGTGGAAAACGGTCCGCAGAATTTCAAATGTGTTATTTCCGTGCGCGGTTTTAAACATCGTGCCGGTGCCGCGGCTATCGCTCTGCGGCGCAAAGTTGTATACATCGGAACGCTGCTTCCCGACGCCCGCCGCGCTGGCCGCAGCGACTTTAACACGGCATACTATGCGCATGTCCAGCGGAGTCAGTAGCGTTTACAATCTACCCG
Source organism: Planctomycetota bacterium (assembly GCA_021810145.1). Classification (GTDB taxonomy): domain Bacteria; phylum Planctomycetota; class Phycisphaerae; order WQYP01; family WQYP01; genus JAMDCX01. The sequence continues at coordinate 9,972 of JAJZJL010000047.1, forward strand.
GCCTGATCGAATGGACTTTGGGAAAAGCGAAGGACTTGACGGGGTATCCCGGCAGGAGTTGATATGGAAATGGTTTCAGCACATCTGGCTCCGTCGCCGACGGACTGGCAGCATGTTACACCGCAGCCTTATTATTCCATGGTTGTTCCCATGTACAACGAAGAGGCCTCCGCCGCGGAACTTTACGCCGCTTTGTCGCGAAATCTTGCGGCGCTGGGAAAACCTTACGAAATCATTTTTATTGACGATGGCAGTTCTGATTCAACCTATGAAAAACTCTGTGCGCTCGGTCAGGCTGACGCTCATGTGCTGGTGATTCAACTGCGCAGAAACTTCGGCCAAACGCCGGCGCTGGCCGCGGGGTTTGATCATGCGCGCGGAGAAGTGATCATTGCCATGGACGGCGATTTACAGCATGATCCGGATGAAATTCCAAAATTTATCGCAAAAATTGAAGAAGGCTTTGATGTGGTATCCGGTTGGCGGCAGCGCCGGGCCGACGGCCTGTTTCTGCGGCGCATTCCCAGCAAAACCGCCAATTGGCTGATCCGCAAAATTTCCGGAGTGGAAATTCATGATTTTGGTACAACCTTCAAAGCCTATCGCCGCGATCTCATTGAGCACTTGAATCTTTATGGTGATTCCCACCGCTTTATTCCCGCGCTGGCGGCCATGGCCGGTGCCACCATTACCGAAGTCCCTATCAAAAATATCAACGCCCCGTACCGTCCGTCCAATTATGGAATTGGCCGCACCTTTCGGGTGATGCTGGATTTACTGACCATTAAATTTCTTAACAGTTATCTCACCCGGCCGCTGCATTTGTTCGGAAAAATTGGTTTGATCAGCCTGGCGGGTTCCTTTTTAATCGGCCTGTTTCTGGTTTACGAAAAGATCCGGGGTTACAGCATTCTCACCGCCCACGGGCCTCTGCTGATTCTTGGCGCCATGCTGTTTATGATGGCTCTGATGTTTTTTTCCACCGGACTGCTGGCGGAATTGATTTCCCGCGTTTATTTTGAGGCACAACGCAAGCCCGTGTACACGGTTCGGGAAATTCGGCACGGGCAGCAGGTATGGCGAGGGCGGCCCGGCAAGCCTTTGCTGCAACTAAGATCTTCACGGAATCAAAACGGACAATCATGAGCAACACCGATATCAGCCAGAATCATTCATCCGGCAACGCTGCCGTCAATAACCTCCCGGCTCCCGTGACAGACTGGAACATTCCGCATTGGGGCGCATTGGCCATTATTACCGCCTTCGCGCTGCCGCTGTTTCTGGAATTATTGGGCCACGGACAGGCCACGGCAATGATGGAATTGTTCAACCTGGTGCCCATCCGCGAAGCCTATCGTGACGGCCACTGGCTGATTCCCACACTTGGAGGAATGCCGCGGCTGGAAAAGCCGCCGCTGCCGGTTTGGCTTCCCGCCGCGCTGGCCATGCTGTTTCATTCGGATAATTTGTGGGTGGTGCGGTTGCCATCGGTAATTTTGGGATTGGCGACCTGCTGGGCCACTTACGGTATTGGATGCATTTGCTCGCGTGATCGGAGATTGGGCTTATTTGCCGCCATCGCCTTGGCGTCCATGGTCGTATTTATCCGTCAGGCGCGGATGGCTTCCTATGATATTTATGGCACCGCCTTTACCACATTGGGATTTCTGGGGCTGCTGGCCGCGGCTGAATACCCCAAACGCTGGTGGATATGGTCCGGGTTGGGCGGTGTGGCTTTAGGTCTGGCTGTATTAAGCAAAGGACCGGTGCCACCGATGTATGTGCTGCTGCCCTTCGGCTTCTGGCTGTTGTGGGAGCATCGCAAAAACAGCCGCTGCTGGTTTGGTATTTTGCTGGCATTGATCGTATCGATTGCGGTATTTTCCCCGTGGCTGATTGCCGTGGCCATTCGCTATCACAGTCAATATGGCGGCAGTGCCTGGCATATCTGGACGCGGCAATTCCGCCGCTACGTCAGCGTACTGCCGGATACCCGCTGGTATTATCTGGCGATGATCGCCTGGGTATTTCCATGGACACCGCCGTTAATAGCCGGTCTGGCATTACCGTTTTTACCCGCGCAATCCGATCCGGCTCCCTCCGCGCAGGAACGCCGCACCCGCTGGATGTTCTGGATTGTTCTGGTGGTGGGCCTTGTTTTGCTGACCATTCCGGCACAGAAAAAACAGCGCTATGCCCTGCAAAACTTTCCCTTCGCGGCTCTGCTGATCGCGGCGGTGTGGCAGGAATTTATCCGGTTGAAAAAAAATCTGGCTCTCGAACCGCCCGCAAAATTTCTTCTCGCGGCGCAAAGTATTATGTATGTCGGTGCCGGCAGTCTGATTCTCATTCTTATCCCGATGGTCATGATGGCCCATCATCCGTCACCGAACTTTGTCGGGCATTGGACGCTCATGCAGGCTGCATCGCTGCTTAAGCCGGGGCTCGCAGCGCTGACACCCGTTGGCTGGGGACTTGTCGCCATAATCGTCATTGCCTTGGGCGTGATTCTCTGGCGTTGGGAATTCAGCCGTCAATTTGATCGGGCGTTTTGGGTTTATGCGGCCGCGGGCTGGCTGTTTATGCTGGCCATGAACTGGGCGTATATGGATGGAAACGGTTATCAGGTAAGTCGGTATCGCGCGCAAACGCGGCAGATGATGTCCGTGGTGCGCGGCCATCGCATTTACACGCTGATGGGAGACCGTATGTGGCTTGGCGTGCTTTATTATGCGGATCAAATTCTGCCTATGAAAACCCCGGATCAACTCCTGAGCATTGCGGCACACAGCCCGTACCGGATTTACATCCTCACGCGGGACCAGGACCCCTTCAGGCAACAGGTCAACAATATTGCCCGGCAGACCCATCGCAAAATCCGGATTATTGATCGCATTAATGATGGCCATTTCATTCAAACCCTGTTTGAATTAATGCCCCGCTCCTGATCTGCTTCGCGCTGTTCTGCGCCCTTCGCTCCGCGGGTCTTGCTGATATTTTTTCCGGTCGCAAATCTCGCCAATCGAACCGGTGCCTTTCACCGCTGGTCATGGGTAGATGAAAATCCAAATCCGAAATTGCGGATGTGAATACCCAAATCACCATGGCAATCGCAATAGCCGTCACGCAACGTTCGACACCACGCACCCGCGAATACGCCGCTGTCGTCCCCCGGATACAAAGCCGCCATCCCGACTCACATAGCCGCCGGCCGTACCGCTAATGCCGGAAATACCCGGTTAAACAATACGTGTGAATTCGGAACTTCAATACAGTATTTTTCATCCGCCACCGCCGCTTTGCCGCCAGATTTCGCCCAAACGTTGTAAAGCGTCTTCTCGGTGATATGAAGCGGTATTTTCATGCGTTTGCGGCCGGTGTGGTAATTAATTGCAAATTAATTTTTTACAGCCTGAAAAAAAATACAATTTTTTTCTTGACACGCACGGGGGGGGGGCGCGGTATACTGTGGTTTGTCATAAATCATTGCTCGGCAGCGGGGGCCATTGGAATGCTGCGGAGCGGGGTAAGGTAACAACCTGATCAGGGGGCCAGAGAATCGTGACTGGGTGCGGGCGTTGTGGAATCACAATCTCCGCGAGCCGGTGGGTTGATCCCACCGGTAATCATGCTGCGAGCACCGTCCCGCTGCGCCGGGACGGCGGCTTGTACCCTGCGGGACTCGTGAACCCGGATGGTAACAGCATTCCGGGCTTCTTACGCATCGGATTCAGCGATGAATGCACGTACCGGCAGAATTCTGATTCCCGTAGCCGCGGTGGTGTTCGTGGCATCGCTGGTTGGTCTTGGCGTGTCCGTCACCAAGCTGTTCTTCAGTTCCCACCCGCCGGCCGCCGTCCACATAGTGGCCGGCGGTACCGCACCCGCGAAAGCGCTGCTGGCGTCGTCTGGATACAGGGCCGGTACCCCCGCCGATAGCCTGCAAAACAAATCCCAACCTATTGCAGGAAATACCCGGTTAAACAATCGTGTGAATCCGGGACTTCAATACAGTATTTTTCATCCGCCACCGGTGGTATGCCGGCATTTGCCCGGCATACTTAACAGTAAATTCTCCTATCCCGTGAGATTCATCATGGCCATGGCGGCCTGCCCCGGCGGACAAACGGTTGCCATGGCCACGGAGGGCCCGGGGCTGGTGATGTTCCGGCCCGCCGCCCGGCCGCCGCACCGATGGGTGCAGTTCCACCCCAATAAGGATGGCACCGGGACTATTTCTCCTGTTCAGGCTGAACCAATACATCCTCAGGTCTCGCGATCTCTCACGATCGCGAGACCCTTTTGTTTGCTATCCGCCATAATAAGGAGCATCATGCATGGTAAGGTATATTATCTCGCTCGTGGTGGGATGTACCATTTCGGCCAGCGTGGTTACTGGATCGCCCGCACCGCCAAAAAATCTTTGTCCTGCAGCGAAGGCCCTGCTACGGCAGGCCAATGGGCTTGCCCAGATTAAGACAATCCATTTCCTGGCCACCGGAAAATTCAAAACCCAAACAAAACAGGGGAAGCGCGTTGTCGCCAGTCTCCGCTACGAGTTTTGGGGTGCGGGAGCCAAGTATCGCATTGATTTCCAGCAATTTGCGCCGCAGGCCGATTTCGACATACTGGTGACCGACAACGGTAAGCACTTTTGCATGCTCAATCGCATTTCGGATGTTCTGCGAATCGGCCCGAGCCATCCAACCCATGGCGGTACCCCTGTGATGCAAAACCCGATTCTTGAACCGTTGATTCCCCTGGCACCGTACTTTCCCCGTCGCTTGGGAACCCCGCATACGCACTGGATCAATTTTGCCAGATTCGCGCGTAATCCGAGGTCGATATTTGATCGCTGCCGGAAAGTAACGCTCTGTAATATGCATGCTCGACCGGGGTGGAGCACAGGATGTCTTTCCGGAATGGTGGAATACACACCTGCAAAAGTCCAATTTGCCGTGGACGGTGTTGGCTCTCACTCATTGGTGGCCTCGTGGACGGCAACGGAATCGCGGTACCCAGGGGCCTATATGAGCATGGCCAGCGTTCAATACGATACCTTCCAACTCCCCAGCGGCAAAACGATATTCCTCCCGGGCAAGTTCCGTCTGGTGGGTGTCCTGCGTCCTATTGGTGCGTGGCGAGGGGCCTTCACGCGAGACATTAGGATATCCAATGTTTCCTTGGACAAGCCCATCGCGCCGGACAAATTCACGATTGATTACAAGCTTGCACGGTATATCGTGGATGTCACGCCGGATGGCAAGTTTCACTACATCTCAGGACACCCGGATCGTCCGGCGCCTGGCCGTAACTGGGAGCTCAAAAACGGCAGTTCATCGTCGCATTGAAAGGTGGTGTAATTATGTCAGGAACGGAACTGCAAAACCAACCGCCTAGACCGCGTAGCCGCACGGGCGTTATCATAGTATCGGCAGCCATGATTGGCCTGGTCACCTTCACCCCAACAGGCGTGCGGTGTGCCGCGGCCCGAGCGGCTGATTCGCATTCCAGCGGTGGTGGCGCTTTTGTTACTAGGGCAAATCTGGGGCCGCAATTACCGGGCCAGGTAGTCCATGTAAGGGAGGCCATCACAAACCGGGGAACGACGAAAATTCGATTCTCCAAGGTGGTCACAACTTGCGGGTGCCTCGGCGGTTTCCTTACGCCGGAAGTGGTGTCGCCGGGGAAGACCGGTATCCTGCACCTGCGCCTGTCAACCGTTGATTCGCCGGTATCGGAGAGGGTTGCCGCGCTGATCTACGGCACGACCGGCACGGTTCCAGTTGCACGAGAGTACCAGTTTGACTTTTCCGTGCATCGCATGATCCGAATCACCGTGCCGGCAGCGTCTTCCCCGGCCCAGTCCTATTACCTCAACTTGGGAACACTTCGCCCAAACTCACGGCAGCGGGCCTTCAAGCTGGCGGTAGCACGCGGTTCCTACCCCGGACACTGGACCACCTTGGGATGCACTACGAACCCCCGCGCGGTGGCCGTGCGCCTCAGACGGATCAGCGCCGATAAGTGGTGGTTGTACATCACCCCGAAGGTATTGACTGTCCTTGGCCAGCAGTCGCACATGCTGCGGTTTTCCTTCTATTGGAGGGGACACGAGCTCTCATACCACTTCTCGGAACCGGTCAATTTCAGAGTGCAAGGGCCGGTGGCTCTAGAACCCGGCAGCATCTTCTTCGGAGTTGTGCGAGCTGGATCGACGGTGTCAAAGCAACTTCGCTTGGTGGTAGGCGCAATGGGTTATGCCAGCGGCGGCAAGATACTCTCCGTAAAATCCACGGTACCGGCACAGGCCAAGGCGGTGATCGCCGACGGTGGTAAGGTGCTGCAAGCCAGGTTTCACGCCGTCGGAAAACCCGGCCGGCATGTCGGCCGTTTTCTGGTAAATGCCGTCTATCATGAGATACACTATCAATTTCGTGTCGACTATCTCGCTGACGTGTTGGGCAACGGAGAGAAGAACTGACCAACTCATCAACAGATTTGTATTTCGACGTCGAGGCGGCAGTCCACCAGTCAAGACGCCCGCCACTGTCGAGGTCAACAGAAAGTCGTATCATCGCCGTCCGTTTCCTCGCTGGAATACTATTGCTCGGCAGCGGCGTGCTGAAAGTTGTGCACTTCGCACGGGTCCCTGCTGCCGTACCAACCACCCACCGTGTTCCGGGCGTGCTGCCCGTGTTAATCGCCCTCGAAACGTTCCTCGGCCTCTGGCTGATCAGTGGTGCGGATGGTCGGCGGGTATCCTTTTGGAGTGTATTATTGATGATGATTAGGCGAGCAGTAGGTAGGTCTTTGCTGCTTTGGGTGGCATCCGTTATCGCGGGTCCGCTGTTCTGCGGAGGTCACGCCGGTGCTGCAGATATGGATGGCCGATTAGCCCGGCTATTGGGCCAGTATCGTTTGGTGCGAACGGTAGACACGCGCGCATTGGTAGCCGAAACGCAGATTCCGTCTGTCTACATGCCGGTTGCAACGAAACCCATTACGGGAACCATTTCGTGGCTTTACAAGGCTATGGGGCGGAGTTATTTCCTGAAATGCGTCCCAGCAAGTGGCTGGATCCAGCGAGGGAACGCTTTGGCTATTGCATACAACGGGACGCAGTACGAGTTTTTCGATATTGACGCGGGAAACCTGGGTTACCGGCGGAAGGATATGTGGGCGACTAACACGCTGGCCCAGAATCCTTTTTTCTACCCCGTCGAGTTTCTTGATCCCACTAACCAGAAGCATCCGGGCCGGGATGTCAAACTCTGGTATGCACAATCCCGGGCGGTGTTGCGAAGGCTGGTATCCTCAACGTCCTGGGAATCGCGGGCCCCAGCCGGATACAGCGCCGTTGCGGACATTCCGGGGGTGGGCCGGTGGTATAGCCACCGTTTCATGTATCGCGTTTTATTTGGCCGTGAGATTGACTACCTCCCGCGCACAATTGAACTGGTCTACGGCCGAAAAAATGAAATCTCCTGGCGGTACGATATTGCTGCATACCGCACGGTTCCGATTGGGGGAAAGCCCTTTTACTACGCTAAATCGGCATTGATACGCGGCTATCTGCACGGTAAGTTGTACCTGACCCAACGGGTGAGCGTCCGATCCTGTCGTTTGAACGTGCCGTTGCCGGCAAGCGCCTTTACCATCGACTTTGGATTGGCCGACCGGGTATTTAACATCGCGACCGGCAGAATCGTATACGACCGCTTTGCGTCGCCGAAAGACCACAAATTAATCATCGGCGTAAAGCGCTTCAAAGAGCCGCTACCGGGTAAGCCCGCAAGCAAAACCCCTGCGCATGGACCCGTGGCTCGCTCTGGCGGTTCTGGAATCCCGGCACCGGTTGCCGTCGCATCGGCTCCGCAAACGATTTCCGAAACGCGATCGGTGGTTCTGGCAGTGGTCTTTGCGGGCCTTGCTCTGCTGAGCGGCGGGGCGGTGTTCGTACTCCGGCGTCGTTCGCGATTGCAGCGTCGGTAATCGGCACGCGGTAGCGGCACATGGGGGCTATCTTATGCGCAAACGTTGGCAAGTTGTTCCATTGCAATGGTTGTTCGGCACTGCTGCTTTGGCAGCGGTGGGTTGCGCGATGACCGCGCTTTACTTTGGCGTAACCGCTGCCACCGGCGGCCACGGAGAGGGACCGCCAAGTGATCCTAAAACGATCGTTCGCGAAGCAGCGTACGTGTTTCCACCGGCACTTCCCGGAAGTTTCGTACAACACACGTTTATCGTGAGAAATGACTGGGGCCATAGATTGAAATTGAGTTCCCTTGAACCGTCGTGTGTGTGCACCAAAGGGTATTTGACACGGACTACGGTACGGCCCGGCGGACTCACGCGACTCGCCCTGGTTATCCTGCTCGACCAATACTCGAGCGGGGACAAACTTGGGGCGATTTTGCGGGGAACAGTTGGCAGGCGTCCCATCAGGTTTGTGTACATTGTGCGGGTCCGAGCCGCGTTTCCGCTGGCCTTCGCCAACTCAACGGGGGTTCCCTACGCAGGTACCGCTAAGGATGATGGACGGAGAATCCGGCTGGTCGGACGCGGTTCCCCAAATTGTTTTAACTTCGGCAGGATGCGCCTCGGCGAGCGTGCGCGCCAATTGCCGGCGGTTCTGGTGCGTCGGAGCTTGTTGCCGCTGAAATGGGATCGCGTTACCTGCAGTACCGATGATCCGGGAATGCATGCCACACTCACCCCCGCCGGCAGAAGCAGGTGGGACCTGCACCTTACGTATAAACCCGATAAATTCATCGGCCGCGTAGTTAGCCATGTCATCTTTAATTTCTGGGAAAATGGCGAACTGCTTAAATACCGGATGTACAAAGCTGTCCAGATCGCGGTCCGCGGACCGATTTATCTATCGGTACCGGATATCTTGATCGGATCCGTCCGGCGAGGGAAAACGGTTGCGTCAAAAATTGCAATTTTTCCAGAAAATACCTCCGCGAAGCTGCCGATCAGGGTGCTCGGTGTCAGGTATTCCAATCCGATGGAATTCTCGGCGACGGTCGGCGGAACAGCGGAAAATCCCGTGATCAGGTTGGTTTACACGGCCCTAAAATCATTTGGCGAGGATACCGGACATATTACAATTTCTGTGCAATTCAGCGGTAGGAAATACGCGTTTCGGGTCCCATACCTGTCCTATGTGCCGGGCGGCAGAAAGCAGAATGGTGGGAAGTGAGTCGGACCCATCCGGTCATCGAATTTTTCCGTCCAATATGGAAGCCACCCAATTGCAAGCTCGTCGTATCGTTGACCGGCGCGTTGTTTTTGGCCGCGGCGGCACTAAGAGTACGGCAACCGGTGGGCACCCCATCGTCCGTTCTTGGTTCAAATGCGATTCCCGTATCGGCCGCCTTGATCGCTTGGGAAACATTCCTCGGCCTCTGGCTGATCAGTGGTGCGCTGCCGCATGCGGCACGGCGGGTCGCTATCGGCTGTTTCAGCGTGTTTGCTTGTTACACGCTCTATGAGGCACTGGCCGGCAAGGCTGATTGCGGGTGCTTCGGGCAGGTGCAGGTGAACCCGTGGTTTACATTTATTCTTGACGTTTCACTTGTGCTGGCACTGACGTTCCTTGGAAAACCCGGTGCCGGCAATGCGGGGAATTCCCGGTGGGCACAGCGGAAATGGCCCCTGGCTGCCGCGGCGGCAATTGGCCTGGCGGCTGGCGTTACCGTGGCCATGCTGCATCCGAAAATTATTTCAGCCGCCAACGGGCTGGCGTCCGCTGACAACGGCAGAATTGTCATTCTGGAGCCGCACCATTGGCTGTACCATCGGCTGCCGGTGCTCGCGGATATTGTAAGTCAGCACGGCAACAAGCCACTGGGCCGGCAATTGGCAACCGGTAATTGGGTCATCATGTTTTATCATGCAAGCTGCGGCGAGTGCCGCCGCACGATCCCGATTTATGAGCAATTCGCAAAGCGCGAAATGCTGGCCGGCAAAACGCCGCATGTGGCGTTCGTCCGTGTGCCGTCGGGCTCCGGGGTTTCAGCCCGTGGCATGTTTCATTCCAACATTGCCCTGCATGGAAACATGGACGCAACCCATGACTGGTTCGCCACCACGCCGATTGTCGTGCAACTCCATAACCTTACTGTTGTCGCTGAGGCCAACGGTTCCCGGGCGATGGCGTTGCGCTGGCTCAAACCGTGACCATGTGCGTACGCCAGCGCCGCTTGCCGTGCCGGACGAGCGTACAATTGCTTTTTTCAGTGACCACTGAAGATTTAATCTTTCACCGGAGCTTGTTTCTTCGCACAGCGGTTTCCCGATTTCTTTCCATGGGCTTGCGCACGTTCCGATTTGCAAACGGGCCTGTGATCATCGGCGGGTCAGAATTTGTTCAATGGCCTGCGGATAGGCGATGCATTCCTGCTCAAATACGCGCGCGGCGAGTGTTTCCGGAGTGTCACCGGGCACTACCGGGCAGGTGCGCTGAAGAATAACAGGGCCGTGATCGTACTGGTTGTCCGCGTAATGCACGGTGCAGCCTGAAATAGTTTCGCCGGCGCTGATAACCGCCTGATGCACTTTCAGCCCGTGCATGCCGCGCCCACCATATTTGGGCAACAGTGCAGGATGAATATTCAAAACACGATTTTCAAACAGCGGTGGGATGTGCAGCAGCGATAAAAAGCCGGCCATGATCACCAGATCAGCGTGATGCTGTTGCACGCGTTGAAATACTGCTGCGGAAAAAACGGCGGTATCGGTAAATTGCCGGCGGTTGATAACTTCGTGCGGCAAATGGAGCGTTTCTGCGCGAACCAGGCCGTAAACATCCGGTTTACTGGAAATAACACAGGCAATATCAGCGGACAATTGCCCGTCAAGAATATGCTGTGCCAGATTGTGCAGCGTGGTGCCGGAACCTGAAATCAGTACCGCCAGGCGCGCTTTTGCTCGTGGGTGCTGTTGTGTCATGTTGGCGTTTGTCCATCGTGTTTAATAGCTATTTTGGTCAACCCTTTGGCCCGCCGCGCCATAACGGTCATCACGCCGCCGCCGATGGCCAATATGAGAAACATCGCAAGGGCTTTGGGTGTGACCGAATCCGGCGATCCGGAAAGTGCCGCAACGCCGGGTCCCAATACCGTGCCCAGGCCGATAAGCCCCTCGTGAATACCCGCATTGGCACCAGAACCGCGGCTCAGGTGCATGGCATAGTACAGGGAGCCGGAATAAAGCATGGCCACCGCCACGCCAAAAACCGCCTGGGATAATATCAGCATAATCACCGATTGGCTCAACAGCAGTGTGACGGTTCCCAGCAGCAGGCCGGTAAAGGAAATCATCATCCAGTGCACGCGATAATGCCAGCCGGTCCAGAAACTCGTAAGGAAAAAGCCGGCAATACGGGTTAATGCCCACACCGACGCCAAGGCGGTTGCCAGCGCATACGACTTGATTCCCAGTTGAATCGTGATGGTGGGCAAGACCGCCACAATGGTATTGGCGGCCACATAGGAAAGCATGTTGGAAAGCCACGCCATGTGCAGAAGCGTTTTGGATTTTGGCGATGCCAGAATGGCCTGGGTTTCGGCTCGGGCTTGCGGCGAGTCTTCCACATGGCCGATGCCGATTTGCGATTGTGGAATGGACAAAACTGCAATAAATAGCCAGACGATCAGACTGATGACGGCTCCGATGACGAAAACGCCGGCCCAGGTAAGCCACAGCGCCAGCGAACCAACGATTCCCCCGGCGATAAAACCGGTGGTGGACCAGTTGATGTTATAAATCGTAATGCGTTTGGTTAAACGCAATTTTCCCGGCACACAGGTCAGAGCGGATTCAATGGCGGGCCATAGGGGGGCGGTAAAGAAATTCAGCAGCAGTAAAAAAATAAACACGCCCCATAAACTGCGATGAATCACCGCGACGGCCCCAAACACGCAGACCGCAATGCATATCAGCGCCATGTAACTTCCAAGCCGGCGTTGGCCCAATCGATCCACGATTCGTCCGCCGTAGAGTGCTCCGATGGTATATACCAGTCCGCCGGCGGCGGCCATGCCCAGTTGAATTTCAGCCGGCTCATGAAGCTCATAACCGGCAAAAAAGTAAACCGCGTTGGAGGTTAGCGCCGCCATAAACGATGCCAGCCAGTGCGCAATGTACCAGGCCAGCAGCGGCGAGCGCCGATACAGTGCCACCGCACCAGATCCCGCGGATGAAATTGGAATATTGCTCACGGAAAAATACCCCGCTGCTTATATGCCCGAGCCACGTGTTCGACCGCCACGCAAAAGGCCGCTGTGGATAGATCGGTGTCATACTGATGAGCGGCCAATCGTACCCGTCGCGCCGCCAGAACGATGGTTTTTTGCAGTTCCCGGTCTACCCGGTTAAGTTCCCAATGAACCCCGGTCTTGTTCTGTACCCATTCAAGATAGCTGACCGTTACCCCGCCGGCATTACACAAAATTGCCGGCAGCAGGGCAATGCCGCGCTGCCGCAGAATGGCCGCCCCGGCGGGCGTAACCGGGCCGTTGCCGCCCTCCGCCACTACTCGCGCGTTAAGCCATTGTGCCACAGGCTCATCAACCAGACGTTCCAGCGCGGCCGGAATAAAGACATCTACTTCCGTACGATAAAATGCCTCTCGATCAATAACTTCGATGCCCGCGGCGGTAAATCCCGCCAGACCGCCGGTTTGCTGCACATGTTGTTGTAATTCCGCTATGGGCAAGCCCTGCGGATTGCGCAGTGCACAGGTGTGATCCATCACGGCGATAAGCTTTGCGCCGTGCGCCGCCAGCGCTTGAGCCGCATTGCTGCCGACGTTGCCGAAGCCCAGAATGCTCAGTCGCAATCCGGCGGGCTTGAGGCGGAATTCCGGCAGCAACTCCAAAAGCACATAACAAAGCCCCTGTCCCGTGGCTTTTTCACGACCCTCACTGCCGCCACAGCCGACCGATTTTCCAGTTACCACATGTGCCATTCCCTGTTGCCGGCCTTCCTGATGCGTGTTGAGATAGGTGTCCATCATCCAGTCCATAATCTGGGCGTTGGTTCCGACATCCGGGGCGGGAATATCGATTTCCGGGCCGATATTGCCGCCAAGGGCGGATGTAAACCGGCGGGTCATGCGCATGAGTTCGGTTGATGAAAGCGAGCGCGGATCAACTTTAATTCCGCCCTTGGCCCCGCCGAAAGGCAGGCGCATAACCGCACATTTCATAGTCATCCACACGGATAATGCCTTGACATCATCCAGACTCACATCCGCGTGATATCGTATGCCTCCCTTGTAAGGGCCGAGGATATTGTTGTGCTGAATGCGGTAACCTTTGAAGAGGCGATAATGTCCATTATCCATCATGACCGGAAAATTGACCATCAGTTCATTTTTTGGCTGAGATAAAATGGCTTTGACAAAATCAGGCGCCTGAATGGTATTGCAGGCGTCATTCACCGACGCCACGGCCATGGCAAACAACGAATTGGGATCCGCCGGTTCCATCGGCTCGGCGTGTGGAAGTTTGGTTGTAATGTTCGCGATGGGCATATTTCTTCTCCGTCTGACCTTACGCCGATGCAGCATCATACCAGTGAAGTGTTACTGGTGGCCAGTGGAGATAAATCCGGGAAACTGCGCGACGGGTAAAACATCCACCGATGGCGAATTCCGTGACATGGCATTGTATTGATAGAAACACCCGGTTCCCCATTATCCAGTGCCATTGAGACAGGAATGGAAAGCGGCAATGCCGGCTGATGGGCATGAACGCGGCAGCATGGGTGAACACCGCTGCGACCGCAAATTTTGGACGGATCATATAACCACGGCGGATTGTGGCATGGATTGCCGCACGGCTGATCTTCAGGTGGATTGCGTTTCCGCTGTGTGCGCGTCAGCAGTGGCTTCGGCCGGTTGCGGGAGGGTAATGAGAACTTGTTTGATGCGGCGAACGTCGCTTTCTGTAACCGTGATTGTGATATGGTCGATTGTAACGGACGCCCCTTTGCCGGGGATGGTGCCGAGTTCATGAATGACCAGGCCGCTGATCGTCTGGTAGTCCTGATTTTCCGGCAGTTGGGTGTCGAGTTCACGGTTAATATCGGTGATGTTGGTGCGTCCATCGACTTCAATGGTGCGATCATCAATGCGGCGAATTTGCGAGGCGGGGAGCTTTTCGTATTCATCGGCGATATCCCCGACAATTTCTTCCAGAATGTCTTCACTGGTAATCAGGCCCGCGGTGCCGCCGAATTCGTCCAGTACAATGGCGATATGGACTCTTTGTGCCCGGAATTGCCGCAGCAGATCGCGCAGCGGTTTGGAGTGGGGAACAAAAAGCGGTGGCCGCATGAGTTTGCGAATATCCAGATTGGCGGCATCGGCAGCGGAGGTTCCCAGGAATTGCAACAGATCCTTGGCATACAGAATGCCGACAATGTTGTCGAGATTGCCGTCATGTACCGGCAGACGGGACAGGCCGTCGCGGAGAATTTTATCCCGGATTTTCTCAAGCGGTTCGCTGACGCTGATGGTGATCATATCTGTGCGGGGCATCATGATCTGCCCAACCTGCAGATCGCGGAAACTGATAATGCCTTCAATCATCTTTCGTTGTTCATCATCCACCGCGCCTTCGGCGGTGCCCTCGGAAACCGCGGCGAGAATTTCTTCGGTGGTTTCGGCGGCTTCTTCGTCCTCGTGCTGCTGGCGATCAATGCCGGCAAGTCGGCGGACCAATTCATCAAAGAGCTTCAGGAAATCAACAAGCGGCGAAACCAGCGCGCCCAAAGGCCGCAGCACCGGCCACGTGGCGGCGATGAGGCTTTCTCCGCCGTAAGTTGCCCACGCATTGGGAATCGCGACTGAAAAAATCAGCAGCAGCACGCAGGCCAATGCGGCGGCCGCGGAAAATCGGAGCGGCGAACGCTCCGGCGCGCCAGCGCCGCTGAACGTATACAGGGTGCCGGCGGCGAGCGAAACATTAAAGGCGATGCGGGCGATTGAGGCGGTTAATGCGAGATTATCGCGCTGATCATTGATCTGATCCAGACTGGCCTGCCGTCCGCGCTTAATTAATTCCTTTTCCAGCGTTACCCGCGACATCGTGCGCAGCGCATACGCCAGCGTCGAAGCAGGCAATGTTCCGATCAGCGCGGCGGCCATAACCAGCACGGACGCAGTCATCGGCGGCCTCCTCGGGATTGCGCCGGCGATTTGCGGCGGCCGCGGGAACGGTTCGGAGAATGGGTGAAAGTGGAGGCACGGGAAACGGTATCTGTGGCGGCAAGCGGGGTGGTGTGGTAAACCGCGGGCAACCCCATCTGCTGAAGAATGGCATCTTCCCTTTTGTGCATGATCTGCGCCTGGCGCGCCGTCCGATCATCGTAGCCGACGCAATGCAGCAGGCTATGAATGGCGTAAAGCAGTATTTCAAGCTTCGGCATTTGATGAGCGCGAATCGACGCCTGCCGCCGCGCTTCATCCACACAGATAATGGTTTCAAGGTCCAACGGGGCGCCTTTTACATCGGTTGGGGTGTAATCGAATGTCAGCACATCGGTGGTGGTGGCAAGATCCATCGTCTGCTGATGATATTGGATCATTCGTTGGTCATCCACCAGATGAATAACCCAGTTGCCGGTTGTCACGTTCATTAACCGGGCCGCGGTCCGCGCCTGCTTATGGATCCATTTGCGCATCGGGGCCGGCACGGCGAGTTTGATGCGGCGGCTGGCGGGTGGCAGTATCTCTAAGTCCATGCTCATTTCGATTCCTTACGCCGGGCGCGAAACAGGGACAGCCTTGGGGTAGGGCATGCGGCCATGATACGCTCCTACCAGGGTACGAACCAGCGATTGTTCAATGATGGTGAGCTCCGAAAGCGTCAGATTGCTGTGGTCAAATTGACCATCCATCAACCGCTTGTTAATCATCTGGTGCACCGCGCCCTCGATTTTCGCGGCGGTAGGCTCCGGCATGGAGCGGATCATTCCTTCCGATCCGTCGCAGATCATGAGTATGGCGGTCTCTTTTGATCGCGGCTTGGGGCCCGGATAACGAAACTCCGTATCATTAACCTGCGAGGCCAGGCCCCCGGTGAGGGTTTCACGGGCCTGCTTTTCGCGCGCGGCATGGAGAAAATATTCCACAACGGTGGTGCCATGGTGCTCGGCAATAAAATCCCGCACCGCCAGCGGCAGCCGGTATTCGCGGGCCAGTTCCAGGCCATCTTTAACGTGTCCGACGACAATCAGCAGGCTCATCGCGGGAGAAAGCTTTTCGTGCCGGTTCTGCCCCGCATTCATGTTTTCCATAAAATAGCCGGGCTTGAGAAGTTTGCCGATGTCATGGTAATAGGCTCCCACGCGGCATAATAAACAATTGGCTCCGACTTCACGTGCGGCGGCTTCGGCCATTGAACCCAGTACCAGCGAATGACTGAATGTGCCGGGGGCCTCCATGGCCAGGCGGCGCAGCAGGGGTTGATTGGTATCAGAAAGTTCCAGCAGGGTCATGGCGGTGGTAATGCCGAAAACTCTTTCAACCAGCGGCAGCAGGCCCAGCAGGACAAATATCGCGGCAAAAACCGCCGTGCCCGCAAGGATCGCCTGATCAAAAAGAATGGCGCTTCCAGGCTGGCGTGCGGCATAGAGCCAATCCAACGGCACGGCTTGAGTCAGTGGCGTGCGCGAGAAGCCAAAGCCCAGAACAGCCGCCGCGGCTCCCAGTGCGCCCAACAGGCCTACGCGGATTAATTGCGTACGGGTGCGGATTTCATTGAGACAAAAAATGAGAATCGCGGAGGTGGCAAACGCAGTGACGAAAAAGGATAGATTCTCGCCGGTCACAACCGTTACCAGCAGGCCGTTAAGCGCGGATATGCCCATGGCAAAGCGCTGGTCGTAGGCGATAACTAAAATCAGTGCCGCCAATAAAATCGGTGCCAGACCCAGCAGATAAATCCATGTGGCAAGTCCTGCCAGCAGGGTGATTTTTGCGGCAACTGCTGACGCCAGCAATAAAATGGCGGGTGCCAGCGGACGGCGAAATGTTCCCTCCCGGATGCGAAAGCCAATGTAAATGGCCGCAATCATGCCCAATACGCAGGTCAGCAGATACAGGCCCAGCAGATGTTCCCATAAGGCCAACGGGTTTTGCCGCGCCAGGCGATCTCGCCAGGCACCGTATGCGGCATGCAGGATGTTGCGATCGGATGGGGTGATGATTTTACCGGCGTGAACGAGTACTTCGCCTCGATGGAAGATCATTTGCGGCATGGTAATGGCGGCCTGGTTGGCGGCGGCCAATTTGGCCATTGCGGCAGGATCCAGAATAAACGTCGGTGTTTTCTTGGCGGCGAGAAAGGCAGAAACGGTATTCCATAATGGCTCCGGCAGACATTGTTCCACCATGGGCCGGAACCCTTGACCTCGCGTATCAAGTACGCCGATCTGATTAAGTTGTATCCGCTTTTGTTGAACCTTGGTGCCGCTGACGGTACGGACAATAATACTGACGGAAGGCGTTCGGGCAATAGCCTCCAGTGTTTTCTGGTCAATAACCGGCCACTGCCGGAGTTCGCCGATTAACAGTTTGATCTGTTGTGAATATTGGGGAAACTGATTGTTTTCAATGATGCTATGCAGATATTTCAGGGCATTGGCGGTCATTTGGGGAAAGCGGGTTCGCAATGGCTCCGGGAGGCCGGCGGGGGATTTAATCGCGGCAACGTCATAGGGAAGACTGTTCAGTTCTGTGCCGATAATTTCCAGCAGTTTGCCCTGGTCATTAAGCTTTACTACAGGGGTGGTGTGAATGCGAGCCTGAAGCCGCAAGGCTTCAAATTTTGCCTGATCGGGCATGCTGAAAGTAACCGGCGATAAAATGGTGGCCGGTGCCTTGGTTCCCAACCAGACCGGTTTGGTATTGGGAATCAGCTCCAGTATCAGCAGGGCTGCGAAACACAATGTCGCAATGACAATAAATGTCCATTGCTGCGGGGTGATGTTTTTCCAGGCCCACTGGCGTGGGGAAGCGTCCTCGGAAACAGCCATTCGACGCAGGCTCTTTTTTTCAAACCACATATATTTTCGCTGGCGGCCAATGCCGCCGCCTCATGCCCATGTTATCGCGCCCCTGAACCCAAATCATCGAGGGTATCAGCAGCGCTGCCGCCAAAATCGGGTGCCATACAAACGCGGCCCCGGCGGCAAACGGCTATTGTATCCGCAGCGATCAGTGATCTAAAGCTGATCCGGCATGCTGCCGCCTGATAAACGCTTAAAAAAGTCCGATAACCAATAAGGAGCAGCAGGATAATGAAAAAAACATTCTTTAAGTTGATAATTAATTTTTATTTGCGAATTATTTTGTTGCCAAGATCAATAAAAATTGTGCGTTATCCAAGGCTATCCAAGGCTATCAGCGCCGCTGTTTTAAATCGCGAACATCATGTTTTTGTTGCGGCACCGCAAAGAAAACATAGCCCGGAAACGATGCTGGAACCGCTTTGCGGGGAGGCCGAAGAATGGAAATTCCATCATGGCTCGTGCGGCGCGTGCCAAGAGGCCTGCTGCACGATAAAATGCCCCGCTGGAATTGTTGGATTTGCAATGAAAGCGAGTTTTTAATGTCATCCGGTAGCGGTCATAACCCATTTTCGGCTAAAAGTGTTATTGATACCCCCCTGGGAAAAAAGACAATTTATCGGCTTGATGCCTTGCATAAATTGGTGCCGGTGGATCACCTTCCCTACAGCATTAAGGTACTTTTGGAAGCCTGCCTGCGGCATTGCGATGGCCACCTTGTGACAGAAAAAGATGTGGAAGCGGTGCTGCGCTATGACGCGAAGAAAACCGGCTCGGCGGAAATTCCGTTCATGCCGGGTCGCGTGGTATTACAGGATTTTACCGGTGTGCCGGCGGTGGTGGATCTCGCCGCCATGCGCGCCGCGATGAAGCGACTGGGCGGTGATCCGAAAAAAGTCAATCCGCTGGTGCCGTGTGATCTGGTCATTGACCATAGCGTGCAGGTGGATGCCTTTGCCAATGGCATGGCGTTGCAGATTAACAGCGAACTGGAATTCCAGCGCAATCAGGAACGCTATCAGTTTCTGAAATGGGGACAGCAGGCGTTTGATAATTTCCGTGTGGTGCCCCCGGCTACGGGCATTGTGCATCAGGTGAATCTGGAATATCTGGCCAGGGTGGTATGGGAAAAGGATGGCGTTTTGTATCCGGATTCGCTGGTCGGAACAGATTCGCATACCACAATGATCAATGGCCTGGGAGTGGTGGGCTGGGGTGTCGGCGGCATTGAGGCGGAAGCGGTTATGCTGGGGCAGCCGATTTACATGCTGCTGCCGGAAGTCGTGGGCTTCAAACTCACCGGCAAACTGCGCGAGGGATGCACGGCGACGGATCTGGTGCTGACGGTTACACAGATGCTGCGCGAACATGGCGTGGTGGAAAAATTTGTGGAATTTTATGGTCCGGGTCTGGCGGATATGCCGCTGGCCAACCGGGCCACCATTGCCAATATGGCACCGGAATATGGCGCTACCATCGGCTTTTTCCCCATTGATGAGCAGACCTTAACCTACATGCGTTTGTCGAGCCGGGATGAGAATCTTGTCAGAACGGTTGAGCAATACGCCAAAGCCCAGGGGCTGTGGCGGGACGAAAGTCACAAGATTGTGTACTCCAGTACGCTGGAACTGGATCTCAGTCAGGTTGAGCCATCACTGGCCGGCCCGAGGCGGCCCCAGGATCGCATCGCGCTGACCGCGATGAAGTCGCAGTGGCGACAGGATTTGTCCGTAACCTACGGAAAAAATGGAGCAACAAAAGGCTCCAATCTGGAAAGCTGGCAGGATGAAGGCGGAAACCTGGCAACGCTGCGGGCGCCCGCCACGGCTGATGCCGGACTTGATGGCGTGCCGGTGGAATATGATGGTCAGGAATTTCGCCTCAAGCACGGTGCCGTGGTAATCGCCGCGATTACCAGTTGCACCAATACCAGTAATCCAAGCGTGATGGTGGCCGCCGGACTGGTGGCACAAAAGGCGGCGGCACGCGGGTTAACGCGCAAGCCATGGGTGAAAACTTCTCTGGCCCCCGGTTCCAAAGTGGTCGTGGAATATTTAACGGCGGCCAATCTCATGACGGCGTTGGAATCCTGCGGGTTTTATCTTGTCGGCTTCGGCTGCACAACATGTATTGGAAACTCCGGGCCGCTGCCGGAACCCATTAGCAAAGCCATTAACGCCCATGATCTGGTGGCGGCGGCGGTGCTTTCCGGCAATCGGAATTTTGAAGGGCGCATCAGCCCGGATGTGAAAGCCAATTATCTGGCCTCGCCGCCGCTGGTGGTGGCATACGCACTGGCCGGTACGGTGGATATTGATTTGAATAATGAGCCGATCGGCACGGATAAATCGGGACAGGCGGTCTATTTGCGAGATATCTGGCCGAGCCAGAAGGAAATCGCCGAGGCTGTGGCCAAGTCTGTACTGAGTTCGCAGTTCAAACGTGAATACGCCAACGTGTTTGCCGGTTCAGAGGAATGGAAGGCGATAAATACCGGCACCGGAGATCAATTTGAATGGGATCCGAAGAGCACCTACATTCAGGAACCTCCGTTCTTTGTTGGTATCAAGCCCCAGGTGGAGGCAATTAAACCCATCAAAGCGGCAAGATGCCTCGCCTTTCTGGGAGATTCCATTACCACCGATCACATCAGCCCGGCGGGATCGATCAAAAAGGCCAGTCCGGCCGGTAAATTCCTCACGGAAAATGGCGTTGAGCCGAATATGTTTAACAGCTATGGATCGCGGCGCGGCAACGACCGCATTATGACGCGGGGAACATTTGCCAATATCCGGGTGAAAAATAAGCTGGCACCGGGAACAGAGGGCGGCGTTACCACCGATCTGCTGGACGGGCAGGTTAAACCTATCTTTGATGCCAGCACGCATTATAAGCAGACTGGAGTTCCGCTGATTGTGCTGGCGGGCAAAGATTATGGCATGGGATCCAGCCGGGACTGGGCGGCCAAGGGGACATTTCTGCTTGGCGTGCGGACGGTGATTGCGGAATCGTTTGAGCGCATTCATCGCAGCAACCTCGTGGGCATGGGCGTGCTGCCGCTGACGTTTAAGAAGGGGCAAACCGCGGCCAGCCTCGGACTGACGGGCCGGGAAACATTTGAAATTCATTTGGCCGATGATCTGACTCCACGACAGGATGTGAAGGTTACCGCGGTAAAAGAGGACGGCGGAAAAATTGAATTCGTAACCACCTGCCGCATTGATACGCCGGTGGAAGTGGAATACTACCGCAACGGCGGTATCCTGCACACCGTGCTGCGGCGCATGGCAAAATAACCGGAAATCGCCCGCATGTCCGATCGCGATCGTCGTTATTGCTCAACGGATGTTGCAGCATGTGCCGGCATGCCGCGGTACCGTACGGCGCAACCGCGCCGCCGGTACAACAGGCGAATTGGCACAATACACTTGCTGTGCGGTCGCTGTGGATAAACCGCGCCCAGCGCCAAATTGACGAAACTACGGCCGCTGCGCTGTTGTTGAGCAAATCTTTGTGCGATGGAAATTATACGGTATCATGCTGCTTGCTTCCCGGTTCTGAAATGGAATGGTTTCAGGCCGTTAATGACCGGGAAAAATAACTTGGATCTTTCCGCGGAAAAGCAGGAGGTTGTTATGACCTTCCAATATGCCCATATCAGGTTTTATCTTTGGCTTAGTTTTGCCGCACTGGCCGCGTTTTTTTACCCATTACAACTGCCTGCGGCGGAGCTTTTTATCGGCGACAAAAATGCTGTTGCTCAATACACCACATCCGACAAGGTCTTGAACCGCTCGCTTATTTCCGGGTTAAAACTTACCTTTGGTGTTGCTATCTCCAAAAACGATATTTACGTGGCCAATGAAGATTCCGGTGTGATCGGGAAATACTCCATCACCGGAAAAGCACTTAACGCATCGCTGATTTCCGGCCTGAACGGTCCAGCCGGAATTGCGATTACCGGAAACCGGATATTTGTTGCCAATTATCGGTCGGATTCGATCGGCGAATATACCACTTCCGGACGCGTTATTAATGCGGCGCTTATTTCAGGTCTGGCGGGTCCGGAAGGCCTTGCTGTGGTGGGCCGGGATATTTACGTCGTAAATTTTGGTGCCGGCACGGTAGGAAAATACACCCTGTCCGGCCGCGTAATAAACAGTGCGTTGATTTCAGCATTACCGGGTCCGGAAGGCATTGCCGTAGCGGGAGACAATCTTTTCCTGGCGTGCGACGGTGCCGGAACCATCGGAAAATATACGCTCTCCGGGCAGGTGGTGAATGCCGCATTCATTTCCGGATTACATGATCCCTTTGGATTGGCAACGTTGGGAGGCCGGCTGTTTATCGCTGAGCAATGCGCGAAAGGACAGATTCAAGAATACACCACCGCTGGAAAGCTTGTTCACCTAACACTTGTCCGGGGGCTGAATTACCCCGGATTTTTGGCGGTAAGCCATATGCATAAGCCATGATCAATCAGAAAACGAAATCCCCCTCAAGTCGCGACGGATGCGAAAATATGGGCCTGAATGGATTCGAACCATTGACCTCGTCATTATCAGTGACGCGCTCTAACCAACTGAGCTACAAGCCCGAACAACCGGGGTGTTCCGGCCAC
>JAJZJL010000001.1 GCA_021810145.1 Planctomycetota bacterium
CTGCGGCATTGTGCCCCAAGGACGCGGCCAGAGGCGGGCACCGTGGCACCAACTGCTTGACGCGAGCGTCTCGCAGGCGACGGATCAGAGTGGGGTGTTTGGGAACGCGCATAACGGCCTCCTTAATACTAAGTGTATATACTTATCATAAAACCGGAAAAAAGCAAGCGGTGCGAGAAAAAAATATAAACAAATACCACCCCGACCCCGGTCACCCTGTCGTTTCGGCAGGCGGGCCGGGCTATTGGATCGGCCCTAAGGTGCGAAGAAAAAGTGATTCGTCACGGCTGGCTGCAGGGATTCAGCTACATCGATGACGCCCCACCCGCGACGCAATTGTACGAACTGTATTACAAGCAGACGATTTTCAATGACAGACTTACGCTGCAGGCGGGACGAATGGACGTTAATAATATTTTTGATATACCGGTGGATGCCACGGATTTCGTAAACCCATCCGCGTCGGATGCACCACTGTCCCTGCAGAATGCCCCGCCCTCACAGGCACCGGGGCTGGCGGTGTTTATCACGGCAATACCCCAAAGCACCGTGATTTTTGGCGCTTTTTTCAATGGGAGATCCCACCCGACCGCTCTCGATGCCATGCTTAATACACTCGCTACCATCGAGGAACCTGATGGCACATCATTGAACATCGAATTTGATCAAAACTATAAGATTGCGGCCAATATGCCGGGTACGGTGGGAATTGGGGCATTCTGGCGTACCGGGAAGCTGCCGACACTCGATGGCGGCGTACAATCCGGCACAGGTGGTGGATGGGCGTTTGTGGACCAGACACTGTGGCAGACGACCGATGACACGCAACGTGTGGCGGCGTGGGGCAATGGCACGGTCAATGATCCTCGCGTCAGCGAAATTGACTATTCCATTCAAGCAGGATTGCTGGGAGCTGGCATTATTCCGGGCCGTCCCGAAGATAAAATTGCCATCGGGCTGGATTGGGCGCATATAAGCACGCACGCCGGACTTCCGAAATCTTATGAAATGGCTACCGAGTGCTTCTATGAGTGCTACCTTGGTCGCGGCATTACCGTTCAGCCGGACCTGCAGTATTTTACGCATACCGGCGGCGGACTATATCCCGACGCCCTGATCGCGCTGATTCGGGTGGGTGTCAATTTCTGATATCGGCACCACTGCGTTCGAGCGGCGACTTAATCCGTCTACCCTGCCATTTCGGTTGCTTTTGTGCATGCGTCGGTGGAACCGCCCATCGGACCTTGACAGGTTATCCGCGCCTTGATAGCCTAATTTTTTAGGTGATGTCCGTAAATGAGAATGCCATGACATTTAACAACCATCCAACGGAACGCGAACTTGAGATCCTCAAAATTCTCTGGGATAAACGTTCCGCCACGGTACGGGATGTCTACGAATTCATGCGGCAGCGTGAAAATATCGCGCAAAACACAGTGCAGACTTTTCTCCGCATGATGGAAGATAAGGGGCTGGTATCGCACAAACTCGAGGGCCGAGCCTTTATATACCGTCCTCTGCACAGCCGACGGAAAGTCCTTTCGCGGTTCCTTAATCGCATCTTTGATGGAGCGGTGGATCAACTGGTGCTCAACGCGGTGGAAGTTGCGGATTTATCCGCAAAGGAAATCGAAGAACTGGAAAAGAAGTTACGGGCCGCCCGGTGCGGCCAGCGAATGGCGGAGTCGGAATGACTTTCATGAATGAAGTTATTTCATGGCTTGGCAATAGCGCACTGTCAGGTGCCATCATACTGATGACCGGAATTGCCGCTTCACAAATATTCCGTAATCCTGCTCGCCGGCAGCGCATGGGAGAACTGGCGGTCCTCGGCGCGGTGGCAGCCATGCTGATCACCGCATTTCCCGGCGCACATATGATTTTTCTCCGGTGGCTGCCGGCAAAAGCCTCGACAACGCCGCTAACCACCACCGGAACATTTCATATCGGGTTGCCCGTACAACACGCTGACACGTCACAATCAATAGCTGTAACAACTCCAACGCTTGAGCCACACACAATGCCCATGGTTGCCCCATGGCGGCAGTTCGTCGGTGGCTGGCCAAACCTGTTGACTGTCGCTTATCTGCTGGGCGTAGTGATTATGGCCGGCCGGCTGGTATTGGGATGGGCCATTCTCAAGCGAGCAAGCAACAAAGCCATTCCGCTCCCCATCCGTCAATTTCCAAGTCTGCCGCAACAATGCCGGTCACCGTGTCCGTGGTCGCGCGCGGCGGTCATTGGCATGTCGGAGCAGGCCGTGACCCCGACCGCGTTCGGGATTTTTCACACGGTCATTCTGATACCCCGCACCATTGCGGACAACGATTCCGCGGCAACACGAATGGCGCTGGCGCATGAAATGGCGCATATTACCCGCGGCGACACAATCTCCCGCATTCTGATCGCGATTGCCGGCGTCTTGCTTTTTTATCAACCGCTGTTCTGGTTTCTGCAGCGACGAATCCGCTTAAACCAGGAATTTCTGGCCGATCAGGCTGCCGCCGGTATGGCAGATTCGCCCGGCGTGTATATCCAATCGATGCTGACAATCGCCCGTTCCGTTCACTTACGCAGCAGCGGCTTCCTGCCAGCCGTGGGATTGCTTGAGGGACGTTCAGATTTCTACCTTCGCATGCATCGCTTATTAGCCGGGAGCGGTGAAAGCAGGTCACGCAGCGGACCGCGATGGTGCTCCTGCGCTGCCGCTGGAATGACGCTGGTTATTTTGCCGGCCTCCATGCTATCTTTGGGAGCACCACCGAACTTTGCTGCGCCACAACCCGCAACCCCGAACCTTATCGCCGTGCGATTACAAGCGCGACGACTCATCAGGCATGGCCTGTCTTTTCTGGCCCAACACCAGGAATCAAACGGTGCCTGGCTGGGGCGTTATGGTCCGGCGGTTACAGCGTTGGCGGTTCGCGGCTTTGTTGAGGCGGGAGTCCCGATGCGCAATGTTCATGTGCAAAGAGCTCTGCGGTTTATAGAGCGTTCCCGCCATGCCGACGGAGGATTCTATAACAACGTGGAACCGGACTATAACACGGCCATTGTGCTGCGCACGTTGTCGATGCTTCCTGGCAACCGATACCGGCGTCAGGCTCGCCGCGGGTTGGCCTTTCTTCGCCAGCGGCTCAGCAAACTTCGTGCAGTTGCTCATATCAACAGCGGTTGGTACAGCGGACGATCCATACTGAGAGAACTGATGAAAACTCCCGGATACTTATCCACACCGATGTCGCGCGGCGGACCGGCAAGTCAAATCAACGCGGGGTTGCCACCGTCCTGCATGGAGTTGGACCCGGCCGAACGCTCGGACAATACCATTTTGAGTCAGTATGGACGCATTACATACGCACAACTCAAGAGCATGATTTATGCCGGCCTGGGTCCGCATGACCCGCGTGTTGTACGACTTTCGCGGTGGATTTCGGGGCATTACACACTGGCGGACAATCCGTCGGAAAACAGCTCAATGGGGGTCTATTATTATTATCTGGTGTTCGCGCAGACGCTTGGCGCTACTGGACGGTCCAGCGTGCTGGATTCCTCCGGCGTGAGGCATAACTGGCGGCGTGATCTGGTACGGGAACTGGCGCGACGCTGCCGGCCCGGCGGCTTCTGGCGAAATACCGGCAATAGCGCCTGGCTGGAAGGCAAGCCGGTTATGGCCACCACGTATGCGGTTCTGGCGCTGGATCAGGTGGTGCGGAAATGATTCAACAGTGGCAGTATTTTAGGAGTATTACAATGCAAAATCGCAGAATAATCACGGCGATTGTCAGTGCGTTCATCATGGGCATGGCATGCCCGATATTCGCGGCAGCCAAGCCTCTTTATAAAACCGATCCGGTTCTGGGAAAAGGCCTGAAATACCTGATGGCAACGCAGGCCCCCAACGGCGGCTGGGTAACACAGGTCGGGCCCGCCGTCACAGCACTGGCGGTGAAAGCCATGGTAAAAGGCGGAATTCCGGTCAGCAATCCCGCGGTTGTCAAGGCGATGAAATTTATCGAATCATTTCATCAGCCCGACGGCGGATTCTACGCTCGCGATTTACTGCAGAATTACAACACCGCCATTGTGCTGTCCACCCTGGCGGTTTTACCGCACAAGCAGTACGCAGCGCAGATAAAGGCGGCGCAGCATTACCTGATGTCGCTGCAGCATTTGGCGGGGCAAAAAACCGCCACGGGGAAAATTATCACTCCTGACAGCAGTTGGTATGGAGGAGTCGGTTACGGGCACGATCGCCCGGATTTATCAAACACCGCCTTTTTTATTCAGGCCCTGCATGACAGCGGCGTGCCGGCAAGCAACCCCGCGATGAAGGCGGCACTGGCTTTCGTTACGCACTGCCAGGAAAACAGCGAAACAAATTCGATGGCATGGGCCAAGGGTACGCATAATGGAGGGTTTATATACACACCGGTTAATGGTGGTGGAGGCAGTTTTGGGGATCACGACACGCTGCGCGGCTCAGCACATGCCAAGGGTGATCTTAACAGTCAGTGGACGCCCTACGGGAGCATGACCTATGCCGGCCTGAAAAGCATGATTTACTGCGGATTAACCCGAAAAGATCCGCGGGTCATTGCCGCCATCAAGTGGATAAGGGCAAATTGGACGTTGAATTCCAATCCCGGCACAGGGGGAAGCCGAATGGGACTGTTTTACTATTACATGATGTTCACCCGGGCACTTCATGCGCTGCACGTCAAAACGATTACCGATGACAATGGCATTGCACACCATTGGCAATCAGAAATACGCGCGAAATTGAAATCGCTTCAAAACAGCAACGGCTCGTGGAAAAACAAATGGAGTCCCCGCTGGCTGGAATTCAGCGCGCCGCTTGTGACATCCTATGTGTGTCTGATTCTGGACACGGTGGATCGATAATGGAAAACATGAGCTTTCAGCATTCGCCTTTCAATTGCGAGATTCCAGAATCCCCATGGAAGTTGCTGAATCCATTTTGTTGTCGTTCATTAATCAACCGTTTCCGGGAAACCAGCGGGCAGATTATATTCTGAAACAACCCGAATTTAGGAGATTGAATGTCTATTTCACCACCACGCCTCGCAATTGTCGGTGTGGGTAATTGCGCCAGTTCATTGGTTCAGGGCCTGACATGGTACCGCCGCACAGGTTCCACTATCGGATTGATGCATCCGGAAATCGGCGGTTTGACCGTGGGGGATATTTCTCCGGCGTGCGCGTTTGATGTTGATGAGCGAAAAATTGGCAAGCCATTGGCGCAGGCGATCTTTGCACCACCCAATAACGCCCGGGTATTCTGCAATGATCCGGAAGATCATGGCGCACGGGTATTTGCCGGTCCGATTGGCGACGGGGTTGCAGGCCATCTGCAGGCTTTTGACGAAGGTCATCGAGTGGCGGCGAGTACCGATGCCAACACTGTGACACTGGCGGATGTCATTAAAGTCCTGCGCGACACCGGAGCCAACGTGCTGGTGAATTATCTGCCGGTCGGTTCGCAAAAAGCCACAGAACTTTACGCCCAGGCATGTCTGGATGCCCATATTGCAATGGTGAACTGTATTCCGGCATTTATTGCCAGTGATCCAACCTGGGCCGGACGCTTTTCCAAAGCCAGGATTCCTGTCATTGGCGATGATATTAAATCGCAATTTGGCGCCACCATTGTTCATCGGCAGTTAATGGCTCTGGCGGAAAGTCGGGGATTCACCATTGATTCCAGCTACCAGTTGAACGTCGGCGGCAACACGGATTTTCTGAACATGCTGGAGCGCAGCCGGCTGGGAAGCAAAAAAGTCAGCAAAACACAGGCTGTCAACAGCCAGTTGAAACATGCACTGGATAGTGATCATATTCATATTGGTCCATCGGACTATATTCCCTTTCTGGCGGATAACAAGGTATGCTACATACGCATGAATGTGCGTGGTTTTGGCGGCCTGCCGATGGAACTGGATCTTAAATTATCGGTTGATGATTCGCCCAACAGCGCGGGTATTGTGGTAGATGCTGTGCGGTGTGCGGCGATGGCGTTGAGTCATGAAATCGGCGGCGCATTGGAAGATGTGTCCTCAGCGTTGATGAAACATCCGCCAGTACAACATCCAGATGCGCAGGCAGCGCAGGCCATGGATCGATGGATAGACGAGCGAAGATAACCCGCAGACCATTGATACCCGGCGGCTCCTGAACATTTTTCCGATAGTCGGGGGCAGTCCCGGTGCACGTAATATAATGCCGCACCGCCTCGCGAAACGGGCGGCATCCATCTTCCCGCAATGGTGGTTTCGATCCTCCGTGGCGGCTGTTGACAATCCAAAAAGGCGGTTTCCGGAACAATCAGACGCGCGAGACTGACGGCACGATTCGGTGCCGCAAACCTGCGGTGCCACCGATTGTATCTTTACGGATGTTGCATATACTTTCCGACATGTTCTTAATTTCTCATACCAAAGACTTCCACTTTTCCGCCAAAGGAGCCGTGTTGTGCATCGGGAATTTTGATGGCGTACACCTTGGCCACCAACAAATGCTCTCCGCGGGTCGGAAACTGGCGCGACAGCGCAAGCTGCAATTCGTGGTCATAACATTTAATCCCCATCCGATGCGGATTTTAAAACCGCATCAGCCGCGCCCACCACTGATGACCACCACCCAACGCCTGGAAGGGCTTATGCAATACGAGCCCGATGTTTTATGGATGGTAAAAACGGATCAGGCTTTTCTGAACATAACCGCGGAAGATTTCATGCGGAACATCATGGTCGATACCATTCGGACCAAGGTGGTGGTGGAAGGAAGCAACTTTACTTTTGGTAAGGGGGCCAGGGGCACAGTCGATACCTTGCGGAATCAGGCGTCCCAACATGGATGGAAAGTAGTCGTTATACCAACCCAGCAGGCCGTATTACAGGATTTGTCACTGGTGGATGTCAGCAGCAGCCTGATTCGCTGGTTGATCAGCCACGGGCGGGTAACCGATGCCCATCGTTTATTGGGGCACGCGTACACGTTACGCGGAACCGTTGCGCACGGTGCCGGCCGGGGAAAGATCATGGGATACCCCACGTTGAATATCCAATCCGAACAGTTGCTGCCGGCGCACGGCGTTTATGCGGGAAAGGCGATTATCGGCGAACAGAGCTATCCCGCGGCCATCAGTGTTGGAAACAATCCGACGTTTAACGGCACGGAGACAACCGTGGAAGCATTTGTGCTGGATTTTTCCGACACGGTGTATGAGAAGCAGGTTGACATTGAATTTTTCAGTTGGTTGCGGGATCAGCATAAATTTTCCGGCCCCGCCGCGCTGACGGCCCAGATCCAGCGCGATGTTGAGCAGATACGCCGGTGTTTGAAAGATCGCCCGCACAGGCGGAAAGCCACAGTTGGAAGCACAATCACGGGCAAAAAACAACCCCATTCCATTGGAAAGGCGCAAGATGGCAGATAATCAACTTACAACAATCGCCCAGCATCTCAAGGACCTCAAGCGTGTGGCTATTTTCACACATGCGCGGCCCGATCCGGATGCCGTCGGATCGCAGGTGGCTGCAGGATTAATACTATCCGCGATGGGCAAAAAGGTATCACTGGTATGCCTTCCACCGGTTCCCGAATCGCTGCAGTTTCTGCTTGATATGCTTCCGGAATCAATTATTCACTACTCTCCGGAAACGGCCGGCGATATTGCAAGCGATGGCATACTGGTAGTGGATACTTCCGCGCGGCAGCAACTCGAACCGGCCGCGGCCTTTCTCGAATCACACGCCTCGGAGGTGCTGATTCTCGATCATCACATCTCAGGCGATTTATCACACCGCCTGATCCACCGCGACACCACGGCGGCGGCATGCGTGGAGATTATCACACGTTTGGGCGAAACACTTGGCGTTGCGTTAACGAAACCTATGGCAACCGCCTTACTGGCGGGCCTGGCAGGCGATACCGGGTGGTTTCGCTTTGACAGTGTGACACCGCGCACGCATGAAGTTGCAGCCAAACTGCTGGCCGCCGGAGCCGCGCCATCAGAACTCTGGGGCCGACTCATGCAGAGTGAAAGAAAGTCCAAACTGGTGTTGATGAGTCATGCCGTCGGGAGGATCGCTTTTTACGCGAATGATCGCATAGCTGTCATGGAACTCACGCAGCAGGACATGGCCGAGACCCAAGCCGAGCCATGGGAAACCGAAGGCTTAATCGATATACCGATGATGGTGGGCAGCGTGGTGGCGTCCATTTTTTTAAGCGAAATGCCGGACGGAAAAATTCGTGTGAGTTTGCGCAGCAAGCATACCGTGGATGTTAATGCGGTATGCCATGAATTTGGCGGCGGAGGCCATGCACGCGCCGCCGGATGCCGCCTGTCCGGACCACTGGCTGCCGCACGGGATGCGGTGGTGAAGGCGGTTCAACGACAATTGCCCTGATATAGCTCGCAGTGGGAGACGGTTCATACCACTTTCAGACTGCGATGCCGGCACATGCGGTTTCAGGATTTTCTGGACAGAATAAGTTCGCGCACCAGCGGGTTGGGAAATCGCCGACTCGGGGTAATGGCATAAAAGCTTTCCTTAATCTGGGCGATCTGATAACGCTCAATAAGCGTGCCGTTGCGTAATTCACCTTGAACCACCACCGGTGGGACCAGACTTAATCCGTTATGGCTGCGTGCCAGCAATCGGAGCATGGCCATATCATCAACTTCCGCGGCAATGACCGGTCGGATTGCGGCCTTTTCCATCAGCAGATCAAAGGCGGAGCGTATGTTGCTGTCAAGGCTTGGCAACAGCAGCGGGATGTTTCGTAAATCGTCCGGAAAATGAAAAGGCTTGCTGTTACGCGACGGTCTGCCCACCAGACTTACGGGCTGCTGATCCAGGAGGTGTGAATGCCAGCCGGTATCGGCATCACGCCGCACCGGCAGATTCGATAGCACCAGGTCAAGCGTATGGGTCTCCAACTGTGTAAGCAATTCACGCAGCGCACCGGTTCGCACAATGAGTTCCACCCCGGACCGATTTAACATCGGCTCCATGAATGCGTATTGAAAATTGCGCGACAAAGTAGCCACCGCGCCAATTCGCAATATCTTTCTGGCCTTTGTGCCCCGCTGCCGCAGGGTATCCATCAATTCATCACCGGTGCGGAATATCACATTGGCAAAGTCCAGAGTCATTCGACCCGCTTCGGTAAGCACCAACCCCCTTCCCTGACGCTCAAACAATGTTTTACCGAGCGTGTCCTCCAGTTGCCGCAGTTGAATACTTAAAGCCGACTGTGAAATCGACAGATTCAATGCCGCCTTACTCATGCTTCCGGCCCGGGCGATGGCCTGGAAATACCGCAGATGGTGGTAGTTTAAAAAAGCCATGATGAATAATATATAAAATATATTGAAATGATGCAATACATATATTGGATAAAAGACTTTTCCGTACTATAGTCTTGTGCAGTAAAGGAGTTGATATGAATGACATCACCATTTTGCTTTCTGTAACCCCGCTGGTTCTCATGTTTGCGGCGGGAATGTGGCCGGTGGCACGCGGTGGCGTTTCGCCGAACCGTAACGCTGGAATCCAGGCCGCGGCCTGGATAACCCTGGCAATCAGCTTGGCCGCGGCGTTGTTGATTGCGTGGCATGGCCCAATCAGCGCCGAGATTCCGCTTTTTCCGGGATTGTCTCTACCGGTGTATCTGGACGCACTGACGGCCATTATGCTGGTACTGGTGAGCTTTCTTGGCACAGTGGTTGTGCGGTATTCCGTTGCGTGTATGGCCGGCCATGAACGGAAGCATTTCTTTTATCGATGGTTGTGTCTGACCATTGCTTCGGTGCTGGGATTGCTGATTTCCGGCAACCTGCTGATGTTCACGGTCGCGTGGATGGCCACGAGTTTGAGCCTGCATCAACTTCTGACGTTCAATGCCGAGCGCCCCGGTGCCATTCTGGCCGCCCGAAAGAAATTTATAGTCAGCCGTCTGGGCGATTTATGCCTGCTGGGAGCCATGGCCGTGTGCTGGCGGATTTTCCACAGTTGGAATTTTGCGGTCATTTTCCATATGACGCACGCCATGACCGCGAGCCATGTTTATCCCCATGAGATTGTCTTGCTGGACATGCTGCTGGCCGTGGCCGCGTGTCTTAAATCCGCCCAATTTCCATTCCACAGTTGGCTGCCTGATACAATGGAAACGCCCACGCCCGTTTCCGCTTTGATGCACGCCGGAATTATCAATGCGGGCGGATTTCTGATCATCCGGCTTAGCCCCCTGCTGATACTGTGCCCCCAGGCGATGGCGGCACTGGCGTTAATCGGTGGGGTAACCGCAATCTTCGGCTCGACGGTCATGATGGCACAAACCAGCATCAAGCGATCATTGGCGTTTTCAACCGTCGGTCAGATGGGGTTCATGATGCTGGAATGCGGACTGGGAGCATTCAGTCTGGCGGTACTGCATCTGGTGGCGCACTCCCTTTACAAGGCGCATGCCTTCCTTTCCTCCGGAAGCACAGTGGGCCGATCACCCGGAAAGCAACAGGCCAAACATTGGGCACCAGTCCATGGCACAATCATGTCACGATCTTTTCAGGTTGCGTTGATACTGATTATTGCGGCCACCTGGGCACTTAACCAGTTCGGCGCATCGATGACGTTTCTGCCATTACTGGCGATTGCGATAATGGCGTTAACCGTATTATTCTCGCTGATCTACCGCGAATCCAAGGCGTATATCATTGCTGTTATCGGCATAATATCCGTTCTTGCGATCTCAACGGTGTATTGCGCGCTGGACCTGGGAATCAGCGCACTGCTGGCATCGACACTTCCGCCGCAGACACTTGCCGCCATGACCGCGCTACCGGAACTCCCCGTGCTGCTGGTGGTGATGTTTGTTGCGGCGGCGTGGATTCAGATGCAGTTGTGCCGACCACCTCAGTCAGATCGGTCGCGGTGCTTCTATGTGCACACCGCCAATGGCTTTTACATCGGTTCGCTGGCCAATCGCATGGTGAGCGTGCTCTGGCCGCTGGAACCGGAACGGCAAAAATTGGAATCACAATCGAACGAATTCAAGGAGTCACTTGATGTCTCAGCTCAAATCTGAACCCATTACCGCTCCAGACAAAGCCACTACCAAGGCTCGCGCACCGGTTCAAGCCGCGGTGTCGAATGCCTGTTCCCGCATGGCCCCATTGTGGCCATTAAGCAACTTTGTGGCAGTTAACCCATTCATCGGATTGATGGATATGCCCTTTCCATCCGCCATGAATCTCGTACAGCGCGTAACCGGTACGCCGATGATTATGGACCGAAGCTATTACGGCCAAAAATTTTCCGCTGGAGAAATACCGGGTCATTGCCTGAAACGGGCAATTGAGATCGGGTCGGCCGGATATTCCGGTAATCATGACGGATTTTACAAACCACCGACGGTAGCAGAGATGACCCATTGGCTCACCGACACAGCCCCCGATGCCACGGTGAAAGCTGCAGGCGGGAAACAGCCGCCTGCCGGCGTGCAGACAGCGGCGGATGCGGCCGAAGAGAAAACCGGTATTCAATGGCGGATTTTGATCGTTGAAGAAATCGCGAAATGGTGCGCCGCCTATTACGACTGGGGCCAGGCGCTGATCTGTCCGATCGACCGATCCAAGAGTCTGTTTCCAGCCTGGAAAGCCATTGCCCAAACGGATCCGTCCGCGGAACTTATGGGCCTTACGGGCTTTCGCTCTCTGGTTTCGCAATTACCCGACGCGGCCGAGCTGGCCATCGAGTATCTAATCCACCGCATGGGAATTGCCGATCGGCAGCTTACCGACTACTTTCATCGACTGCTGATGGACGTCTCCGGCTGGAGCGGCCATATTCAATACCGCGCCTGGCAGGAAAGGGGCCATTCCGTATCGCCGGAATTGCCGGAACTTCTCGCCATACGGCTCACTTACGACGCAGCCTTGGCGTTAACCGCGACGACAGACTGGACCCTTCATCACGACGGACACAGTGTGTCGGAACGCAGTGTAAACAAATCGCAACAGCGGTATTACCGCATCGGCTACCTCTGGATGCTCGCGGCGGAATTGGCGTATGAAGAGCGAACATTGGAATCTCTCCGACAGCAAATGAATGCCGGCACATCCGGGCCGCAGAACCAGAAAAGGCCGAGCGTACAGGCGGTTTTCTGTATTGATGTGCGGTCAGAACGATTCCGCCGCCATCTGGAAAGTTCGTATCCCGGCGCCCAGACTATTGGATTTGCCGGATTTTTCGGCTTTCCGATTCAATATGTTGAACTGGGACAAGACCAAGGCTCGCCGTTGTGCCCGGTACTGATTCAACCACCCTTTAAGGTTCATCAGTCCCTCCCCGGAGCCTCGGATCGGGAGCTGCTGCAATATAAGAAAAACAAGGCAATCATGGATTCGCTTAATGACGCATGGAGCAGCTTTAAGTCGTCGGCAATTACGGGCTTTACTTTTGTCGAAGCCGTCGGACTGGCATTTGGACCGAAACTTGCGGCCGATGGTTTGCTTCGACGGACGCCCGGTGATGGCATGAAACGCCAAGCAACGCAGAAGCGGCTGTTGGCACCGGACTTGAATTGCGCCGAGCCTGCCGGATTAAATATCGATCAACAGGTCAATCTCGCAGCCGGAGCTTTGAAAAACATGGGACTGACGGACCAGTTTGCAAGGCTTGTGGTTATCTGCGGCCATGGCAGCGACACAACCAACAATCCATACGGTTCCAGTCTGGACTGCGGTGCCTGCGGTGGCCACAGAGGCGATATCAACGCGCGAATCGCAACCGGAGTGCTCAACAAATTGGAAGTGCGGCAGGCTCTGCGAAGTCGCGAAATCGACATTCCGGACGATACATGGTTTATAGCGGCAATGCACAATACCACCACCGACGAGGTGGAACTGCTGGATACGCACATGGTTCCACCATCGCATCTAAACGACATGGATGCACTGGCACAGGCATTAAGCACCGCTTCCCATCGGACGCGGCAGGAACGCGGCGAGGCCTTGGGAATCAAGGCACCCGCCGATATGACAGTTCCCAGGTTGAAGGCATTGGTCCAAGCCCGCAGCACAGACTGGGCGCAAATCCGACCGGAATGGGGACTGGCTGGAAATGCGGCCTTCATCGCGGCACCGCGGCGGCGCACCGGGAAAATAAACTTAAATGGACGGGTATTTCTCCATGATTACCATTGGAACAAGGATCCGGACCTGGCGGTATTGCGTCTGATCTTGTCCGCGCCGATGGTTGTGGCGAACTGGATCAACATGCAATATTTCGCGTCCACCGTCAATAACGACGTATTTGGAAGTGGCAGCAAACTGCTTCACAATGTGGTCGGCACGCATGGCGTTTGCGCAGGCAATGCGGGAGACCTGCGGTGTGGGCTGCCGCTTGAATCAGTCCATGACGGAAGCAACTGGGTTCATGAACCGCTGCGACTTCTGGTCATTGTTGAAACCCCCCGCGCGCGGCTGGATGCAATTATTTCCTCCGAGCCAACGGTAAAAAAGCTCGTTAAAAATCAATGGGTGCATCTGATCGCCATGGAGGAAGCCAAACCGACATTCTGGCGATACGATGGTGACGGGGCGTGGCGAGCGGCTGAGAGTTGTTGATACGCCTTATCTGGTAGCCCCCGTCCCCACGGCCGGGCGACCGGACGATTGAGATAATGGAAATCGAAGGTATTTGGAGATACTTGCAACCGTTTTAGGCCCGAACGAAGGCACGCGGCGCAAATCAGCGGGGCTATGAAAAACAATTTGTGACGGCGCGGTTTGATGCGCCTTGCGCCAGGTCAGGAGTTTTTCAGCTCTGGCGGGGCCAATATCCGGAATTCTTACCAGCGAGGCCCAACTCGCAGTGTTTGGATCAATTTTGGTCTGCGTTACAC
Source organism: Planctomycetota bacterium (assembly GCA_021810145.1). GTDB lineage: Bacteria > Planctomycetota > Phycisphaerae > WQYP01 > WQYP01 > JAMDCX01. Next base: position 13,936 of record JAJZJL010000001.1, read on the forward strand.
GGGCGGCAAACGTGGCGGAAAACCGGTTTGGCACGGGCCGCTGCGTGAGGCTGTAACCCATCCAGAGCAGCAGTACTCCAACCACCACACAGATCGAAAAAACTGCCGGAGGCAATTCCATCGGCCCCAAAGATTCCCCTTGATCCAGAATCAATGAATCCTTATCAGACGGGACTGGCGGGCTGCTGACAAAGGTGGGTGGCGATGAAGGCTCTCGCGGTGGTTCAGAAGTATGTAAGGGATCTGATGGAATCATGCATGTACTCAGCATCGGATCCGTTGAGTTACCACGCCACTGAATCATTCATCAACAGCTCTTTTTTCAGGATATCTGGCTTACGCGGAGTTTCCGGCACTGCCCTTGCTCACCGGAGCCGCTGCCGTTGCGGCCGGGGTCTTTTGCGCCCCCTGCCGCACCGCCAAAACCGCGCGCCGCATCGCCAGCCAGGTCTGCATGGAGGGCTTGGGGGTTAAATCTGCGGCCAGTAACCCACCGCCCGGCGCGGCTCCGCCATCGGAATCAACAATATCTCCCCATGTCATAGCTTCCACAAACGGTTTGGAAAGCACAATATTGGCTAATGCTTCAAGCCATTTGCTTTGCAGTTGATCATTCCACGGCTTACGCCATAATCCCGCACCCGTATTTTTTTCCGTCTGAACGCTCGGTACCCCCATGCGACTGATCACCAGCGGCTTGCCCAGCGCGGCAAAACGATCCAACATCGCGCTGACCTGAAACAAGTCGCGTTGCCAGCCACCATCGCGCGGTGCGCCAAAACAGAGCTGAACGCCGAAAATATCAAACGGAATACCGCTTTGCACAGCCATTTCAGCATAAATCATCGGAGGAATACTCCGCTGATTTTTGGCGTAATATTCACCCCACGGCTGGGTGATTTCAATCATGGTTTGGGCATTGGGTATGAGTTTTTTAACCAGCGTAATGGCCATGCGCGTCAGGTCCATGAGCTGATCAAAAGTGAATGAAAAGTGTGAATTCACATGCAAACCGGACAATACATTCCACAGCACCACATTGGGTCCATAGCGCTGTACGACGCGTTCAATATGTTCGTAAAGCAGGCCGCGCACGGTTTCGTAATCATGCTCCCAGATATACAGCCAGTCCGGAATGGCCGCTTCCGAAAAATGCACCAATGGACCGGCCACAATGGGCAATTTAGCCTGTCGCAGGTATTCAACCCAATTATCCATGGCCGCGGCATTAAATGATTGCTCCTGCGGTTCCATGAATTTCCAGGTCATTGGAAGATAGACAAATTCACCCGATGCCGCCAATTTACGACGGTAAGCATCATCCGCCCGTTCCGGTGCCGCGGAACAACCGAAAACATTCTTCGGGAACGACCGCGTACTGATTCGACGCTGCAGAAGCAATTCGGCGTGAACCACGGCCGTTTGTTCGGATGCGGGAACCGCAATGGCCAGGCATTTATCCGCATATTTCGCGGCCAAAGCCGGATTTTCAAGATTTTCCATGGCATCAATGAGCAAATCCCGTGCTTCATTGAATTTCTGATTGACCGCCTGCGCTTCGGGAATGTCCAAAAGCCCCCAATCCTCGCGCTTTTGAAGCAAGCGCATCATGCGGTTCCGGGCTAATTCCACGTTCAGTACATAAGGCTGACTGCGTTCAGGCAGCCGAACCGTCTCCAGCATAATGGTGCCAAAATTGCGAACTTCCCACATCAGCGTCAGCGCCGCCGGACCGGCCGGACGTTTGCGGCAGCGGATTTCACCATCCACATAAGCCAGTTCCCCGCGGATTGGCACACTATCCGAACCAACCAGGTAAGCCGAGCTTAAATCAAGCTCTGTGGGGGCCTGGCCATCTCGGAAAACCTGAAAACGCAACATCAACTTCTCACTTACCTAAACCGGCGTACTATTTATGCAACCATCTATGGCACTTTTTGCCGACACGCTGCAATCGCACAGCGTTTTATAGCCTAGAACTTACAATGCCGTCAAACGCCGCCTCCAACGGCTCCACGCAGAATCACGTTTTCCACTGTTGCGGAAAAGGTGGATTCCAGAACGCCCTTTGCGCCATCTACCCCTGTGGCCGTCGCGGCTCGTTGGCCTCAATTTCATGTAAATAAGCCAACGTTCGCTCCAATTGCCCTTTTAAATGACGCACACGTAAAAGGCTTTTCACTCTTGTAAGTAATTCAAGCTTATTAACCGGCTTAGTGAGAAAATCATCCGTACCGCTTTCAACTCCGCGTTCAATATCGCCCAATTCGTTCAATGCGGTAATCATAAGGATGGGAATATCGCGGAATCGCGCATCGGATTTAAGTTTCCGGCACACTTCAAAGCCGCTCATTCGCGGCATCATGACATCAAGAATAATTAAATCCGGCATGATCTTTGGCACCTTGGCCAAAGCATCCACACCGTCAACCGCCACCTCGGTTATGCAGTCCATTGATTCCAAATATGCCTGAATCAGCTCAACATTTGGCGGATTATCATCCACTACCAATACGGTGCTGCGCGGCAAATGGGTGTCATTGCTGCTGCGAACAGGTGCGGCCATGTACAATGCCTCCAAAGTCAGGAGTCGGAGCTCTGACGCAGACTCCACATTCAGACGGCATTATATAGCATCCGGGCGATTTATTCTTCCCGCGGCAGGCTTGATAGCGCCCGACGGGCTTCGAGCCGCGCTACTTTGCGCTGTTGAAAACTGGCTTTATTAAATCCAAATTTGTGCGAACGAACTTTAGAACCGCTTGTGCGCCGATGTGGCATGGTAACCTCCCAAAAAAAAGAGAAGTCGAAAACACAACTTCTTCATAACATTTTTGATCGGCTAATACAAGCTTAATATTAAAAAAATATTTCGACTTCCGGTGCGGTCAAAACCGCCGGCGATTCCGCCTTTGTTCCCGACCTTCAACACCGCCGATGCCCAGGGGGGCGTTGCCTGTAAACGTTCTGGTTCCCGTGCGGACATGACCGCTGACATTGCATACGAAATATTATCCGGCTCCCAAGCGGAGCAAACACGCTTCGGCATGCCGCATGGCATTCGCATGACACCTGCAAAGATACGAATTCATGGCGCGTGCCCAATGGTTCATTGTTTATCGCATTGTTCGCCAATCTGTGGATGCCTCCGGCCGCATCATGCCGTTGCGATTGCGGACAAGTCCAGATCAGCTTGGTATCCCTGCTCCAGAAGCTCCGCCCCCAGGCCGGCGATCATCGCGGCATTGTCGGTACAATATTCCATTGCCGGCAAATACAGCGGTATTCCAGCCGCATCCGCCAGTTGCCGCAAACGTCCGCGAATCAACTCATTGGCCGACACGCCACCGCCGACAATCAGCGACTTGGCGGTAATCGTTTCCATCGCCCGGCGCACCTTGATTTCCAGAATTTCCGAGACGGTCCGTTCAAATGCCGCCGCGGTATCCGCCCGTTGCTGTGCTGATAAATCCGCGCTTGTACGCTGCGTGCCGCGCTCGCCGTTTACATGGTACAAAACCGCTGTTTTCAAGCCGCTGAAGGAGAAATCCAATGATTGCCTGCCAAGCAGAGACAAAGGAAAGTTCACCGCGTCCGCGCAACCACCGCGGGCCAGTTTCTCCACCAGGGGGCCGCCGGGATAACCGAGTTGCAGAATGGCCGAGACTTTATCAAACGCCTCCCCCACCGCGTCATCGATTGTCGATCCCAGGCGTCGCAGGCTGCTAAATGTCTTTATTTCATATAAACTCGTGTGACCGCCGGAAATAACCAGTCCCAGTGCCGGCAACGGAGGCGGAGAAGCGGCAACCGACGCCGAGGCAATAGTGGCGTCGGCAGGCGGTATGAGACACCCGGCGTACAAATGGGCGTGAACATGGTTCACCCCGATCAACGGCTTATCCCAGGCAAATGCCAAAGCCTTGGCAGCCGATACGCCTACCAGCAGGCACCCCACCAAACCGGGGCAGTTGGCCACCGCAATGCCGGAAATATCCTCCGGAGATACGGCCGCCCGATTCATCGCCTCGGCCACAATGTCATTGAGCCACTCAATGTGTGCCCGTGCCGCAATTTCCGGCACGACGCCCCCATATTTCTGATGCAGATCAATTTGCGTGCGAATGACGTTGGAACGAACGATCCGGCGATCCGCCACCACCGCGCAGGCCGTTTCATCACAGGTGGTTTCAATGCCTAAAACGCAGGACATGCCGACTCCGGATTGATACAAGGATAAAAGCGTTATGCATGTCACGTTACCCAACCGCAAGTTGATCCGCGCCCACGGCGCATCAACCCACCGACTGAGATTTCGCCTCCACCGTGCGCATGGCCGCATATGAAGCGACAATATCGGGCAACAATACGACGAATTCTGAACGCGGAACCACCTGATCCGCTCCCGCCTCCCGGGCCTGTTGGGCCAGTTCCTGTTGCGCATGTGACAAATATGCCACGACCCGGCATGAGGGCTTCACGCTTTTGGCCAATGCGATTGCGGAAATCCCGTTAATGCCTGCGCAATTCAGATCAACGATCAGCGCATCGGGAGGCGTTAACCGGAGAAATTCACTTAAGACACTGTAGGATCGCAAAACCCGCACTTCGCGATCCTGAGCACGGGCTTCAGTCACGATTTTTGTGGAAAATATTAAATCTGTTACGATTGCCGCCAAACTCATGTCGCTAGCTCTCCATACTGGCCGTTGCCGACGGCGCTTCCGGTGGATTGACTACTTCCGCAGCCGTGGCCCGGGCAATAACCTCATTTAATAAAGGCGGAAGATTTTCATAAATAACCGCATCCAAAATGGCATGATGCACATGACCCGCCGCATCGCCATATTCAATGGTAACCAGCCCCGCCCCGGGCCAGCGGCGATTGTCGATGACTTTCATTGCCGAATAGGCCACAATACTTCCATTTGGCAGATGCAGTCCCTGATCATCCGCAATAATGCGTTTGGATTTCACGCGCCAAAACCATATCAGCCCGCCTACGGCCACAAGACCGATGCCAAGAACAATCCATCGCTGATTATGAATATCCGTTACCGTATGCCAGCCTGTGATGTTGTTAATGCGCACCAGATGATCAAGCTTAAGACGTTCGGCATTGGTGGCGTGCCTCCAGCCCGGCCACGATCGAGCCATGGCTTTATCCTTGCCCGTCACACGGTGGGATACCAGCATGCGCTTGACCGCTTTATCATCATGATTCGGCCAGCCGTACCAGCCATCCCATGCAAACCAGGCCGCAAAAACAAAGCAGAGAAATGCCAGCACCAGAGGCCGACGGCGTTCCCACAGCGCGGGTTGAGCAATCATCTGCATGTCATGGAACTCCTGGCATTGAAAGTCGGAAAAAGCGGATCACGACCGGATTATTGAAACGGCGGCGGACCGAAATCGCTGGTGAGAACCACTTCCCAGAACCAACGCCTGACATTGGCGGAAAATTCTCCCTTGCCAACCGGATACGCTGGAATATGCGGTACGCGATGCGGGTGCGCCAAACCCCATTCAATAAATCGGCCGGTCTCTTCAAGCATGCGCTCGCGTAATTCTTCATAGGATTCATTCTTGAATCGATGATGTAAATTTATTCTCAGCAACGATCAGCCGCCCTGCCAATAAAGATGCCGTAATTATAGGAATAACTGCCAGCACTTGGCAAATCACACGTGAAAGCAAAACCAGATTGATGGTTCCGTCGCTGCCCCCAACGGTCAACCAGGCTCGTCGTGTGTTATCTTCTGAAAACCGCCTGATAGATGATTTTCCCCATAACCGCCTGCCCGGCCGGGTCGGGGTGCACGCCATCATGGGCGAAGTAGGTATAAAGCGGATGGGTAATGCGTTTGAGCATCAGGCGGTGAACATGGATCACCATCACGTGCGTTACCCTTGCCGCCCGTTTTATGGCAGGGATAACGCCCGCAACCAGGGTCTTTTCATTGATCCCCCATGGATTGCCGATACCAAGTTTGTTATCACGCACGACCGGTGGCGGTGTGCAAATATAAATCTTCGGGTGCGCCCGCAGGTGCCTGAAGTGCCGAATCAGCGCTACCGCATTGGCGGTAAATTGCAAGCCATACTTTTTCCAGTTCTGCGGCTTGGTGTCATTGGTGCCAAGCATAATAATGACAATATTGGGGTCAAATCGGGTCGCCTCTTTAAATTCCGGCGTTGTCCAATATGGAAGATTCCCTTTTTTCAACAGTGTCGCGCCGCTGTGACCGAAATTGGCCGATTTATACTTTTTTCCAACGAGTTTCTGCAGCACGCCCGGCCACGCCAGCGCCAGACGATGATGCGTAATGGTATATCCCCAGGTAATACTATCGCCCACGCACGCAATACGAATGGGACGCGCCATGGCCCGTTGAACCAGCCCGGGCAGCATAATGGCCGCAAACATCAGCGAAATGATAAGCCGCCCCCGGTGGCGATTAATGAATAATGGCATCATACGCTCCTGTAAAAATTCAACTCAATGCCCAGCTCAACGCCGCCTGCAACGCAATACACATAAGAGAATTGAAAGTACGCGAAAATTCTTGCTCCGTCAAATAGCCGGCAACAGGCCGGTCTTTCCATCCGCTGACCGCCTGGCGTAACCGGAATGCACAATCTACGGCTAAGTGAGCATGGCCCGGACACAAAAAAAATCCGCCGGGGTTAATCCCCGGCGGATTGGCATGAGACAACAGATCAATCACCCGTGCGGCAATCAGGTCGCAACGGCGCCGCCGGCACCGGCTGCCGCCGGCTCCTGATGCTTGGGCACACCGGTAAACCGGAGCGATTCACCATCGCGGTCAATTTTAACGCTTGCCATCTGTTTGTATTCACCGCGCAAAATGGATTCAGAAAGCGGATCTTCCACATACTGCTCAATGGCACGGCGCAACGGCCGGGCACCAAAGTCAGGGTTATATCCCTTTTCAATGAGGAAATCATGAGCGGCCTGGGTGGTTTCAAGCTTGATGCCCTGCTCAACCAGGCGCTTGGCGACCTTCTGAATTTCAATGTCAATGATCCGATACAGATCATCCTTGCTCAAAGGCCGGAAGATAATGGTATCATCCAGACGGTTGATGAATTCAGGCCGGAAGAATTTCTCGACTTCCCGCAGCAATCCGCGCTTCATCTGTTCAAAGTTCTGATCCAGATCGCGCTTGCCGTAGCCGAAGCCTTGAATACCGCCGCTCTTGATTAAATCAGCGCCGATGTTGCTGGTCATAATCAGTACGATATTCTTGAAATCCACCATTCGACCGACGTTGTCGGTCAGGCGGCCTTCTTCCATGATCTGCAGCAGCATGTTGAAAACATCCGGATGAGCTTTTTCAATTTCATCCAGCAGCACCACTGCGTAAGGCCGACGACGAATGCGCTCGGTGAGCTGACCGCCTTCTTCATATCCGACATATCCCGGAGGCGCGCCAATCAACCGGCTGACATTGTGCTTCTCCATGTATTCGGACATGTCAATTTGAATCAGCGCCGCCTCATTACCGAACATAAATTCCGCAATGGCTTTCGATAACAGCGTTTTACCCACGCCCGACGGCCCGAGGAACAGGAAGGTTCCCATCGGACGGTTTGGATCCTTCAAACCGGACCGGGCACGGCGGATGGACCGCGCAACGGCCTTAATGGCATCGTCCTGACTGATCACCCGCCGATGCAGTTCAGATTCAAGCTCCAGCAGACGCGAGGCTTCCGCTTTTTCCAGCCGGGTTAACGGTACGCCGGTCATCTTGCTGACCACTTCGGCCACGGTTTCCTCATCAACCACGCCGTCAACTTCTTTGGCCTGTTCGCGCCATTTTTTCTGTTCTTCATCTTTCTTGCGGCGCAGAGCCTCGGCCTGATCGCGCAGTTCCGCGGCACGCTCATAGTCCGCATTTTTAACCGCCTCATCTTTCTCAATGGTCAGACGCTCAATTTGTTCTTCGACCTCGGTAAGATTCGGCGGCTTGGTCATGCTCTTGAGACGAATTCGCGCACCGGCCTCGTCAATAATATCAATGGCCTTATCCGGCAGACACCGGCCGGTGATGTACCGCGTGGAGAGTTCAACCGCGGCACGCAGCGCCTCATCGGTAATCTGCACGCGGTGATGCGCTTCATAACGATCGCGCAGACCACGGAGAATTTCCAAAGCCTCTTCCTTGCTTGGCGGCTCGACAATAACGGTCTGGAATCGTCGTTCCAGAGCACTGTCTTTTTCCACATATTTTCGATATTCATCCAGCGTGGTGGCACCGATGCACTGAATTTCACCGCGTGCCAGTGATGGCTTGAGCACATTACTGGCGTCAATAGCGCCTTCCGCACCACCGGCGCCAACAAGAGTGTGCAATTCATCGATAAACAGGACCACATTTTTGGCCCGGCGGACTTCATTCATGACCGCCTTGATGCGCTCTTCAAACTGTCCGCGATACTTGGTTCCCGCCACCATCATGGCCAAATCAAGCACCACGATGCGCTTGTCCACGAGAATCTCGGGTACATCATTCCCAATGATCTTCTGGGCCAGACCTTCCACAATGGCGGTTTTGCCGACTCCGGCTTCGCCAAGTAGTACCGGATTGTTTTTGGTTCGGCGGCAAAGAACCTGAATGACGCGTTCAATTTCATTATTTCGGCCAATGACCGGATCCAATGCCCCTTCACGAGCCAACTCCGTCAGGTCACGACCGAACGAATCCAGCGCCGGGGTTCGGGATTTGGTTTTTCCTTCTTTGCTTTCGGTGGAACCTTCACTTTCCACGCCGGCACCCAGCAGATTCAGAACTTCCTCGCGGACTTCCTCAAGTTTCAAGCCCAGATTCATCAGCACCTGCGCCGCCACGCCATCACGTTCGCGCAGCAGGCCAAGCAGCAGATGCTCGGTGCCGACATAATTGTGCCCCAGGTTCCGGGCCTCTTCGATGGCATATTCGATAACTTTTTTAGCGCGCGGCGTCTGCGGTAATTTGCCCATGGTTACCATGTCCGGCCCGCTCTTGACGAGTTTCTCCACTTCAAGTCGGACTTTGCGCAAATCAATATCAAGATTTTTCAAAACCGTAGCGCCAACCCCCGACCCCTCTTTCACCAGCCCCAGCAGGATATGCTCGGTGCCGATGTATTCGTGGTTAAATCTCTGGGCCTCCTGATTAGCCAGAGCCATGACCTTACGGGCGCGATCTGTAAAACGTTCGTACATATATACTCCTGGGGAGCCATCCGCACCAACCGCGGAAATCTGCAACCCGGTGAATTCTACGGATAGCAGACCACTATAATCAAGTAACAGGGAGCACAAAACTCAAAAAAGCAGCGATTCACAACAATTATTATCGGCAAAATGCGAAATCAACGTGAGATTTCCCTGCTCTTGGGCCGAAGGTTTTGCCTGCAACCGCCCGGATGCGTGCCGCTTTTCGCGAATCACATGATAAATGCTCCACGAAAGACCGCCGCCCCGCATCCCGATTGCGCTCGCCGAATGCAATTGATGCCGCCCGCTTTTTTGTCCGCAAAACCTTCCGCGCCGCGTCCCGCCAATCAGGACATTGCAGCTTTGCTTTGACACGTACCCGGCCACACTTGCATGGCACGTCAAATGGTGGGATACTACTGAATTATCGCCACCGGGGGCAGAAGGCCACCGGGTACAGGCGAAGGTTTTAGATGTACTGGTTTTTTGAAGGTAATCAAAGGAGCACATAAGTGGCACATTCCCTCTCGGCCAAGAAACGAATTCGCCAGAACGCCAAACGTCGTTTGCGCAACCGCGATCGCAAGAAATCCGTTCGCGTGGAAATCAAGAAAGTCACCGGCGCTTTGGCGAAGAAGGATGTGACCGAAAGCCAGACTGCCGTGAAACATGCCATCAAAATTCTCGACCGCATGGCCTCACGAAAAACCCTGCATCCCAACACCGTGGCCCGCCGCAAAAGCAGCATGATGCGCAAGCTCAATGCGCTGAAAACCGGTAAATGAACAATGATCTTCCAGATCGGCTCATGGTCCCCGCAGTTCCGGGCCTGGAAGAAAGTTATGTTTCTCGCGCCGGATTAAAGCTCAGTGCGGCACTGCGCACGTTTGCTCTTGACGTTTCCAACCTTATCGCCGCCGACCTCGGAAGCAATGTTGGCGGGTTTGTTGATTGTCTGCTCCGCAGGGGTGCCGCCAAGGTATATTCCATTGACACCGCCTACGGTGTTCTGGCCTGGACGCTGCGTAAAGATCCGCGCGTTGTGGTCATGGAACGCCAGAATGCTCTGCACACTGAACTACCCGAGCGTGTAGACCTTGTCACCATTGACACCGGCTGGACAAAACAGATTACCATTCTCCCGGCCGCCCGAAAACTCCTGAAACCGACAGGCCTGATTGTTACGCTTATTAAGCCTCACTACGAATCAAAAATCGCCAAAACCCAACGCGGCGTGCTGACACCAGAACAATCGCGCACAGAATTAAGCCGTGTGATCAATGAAATTCAACACTCCGGTTGGACCATTAAAGCCATTGTCCAAAGCCCGATTGTCGGACAAAGCGGCAATATGGAATTCCTGGCACTGCTTAACGCTGAGGATTAAGCTTTTCTGACCTGTTGATGCCAATGGCGTACAAGACTTCACACGCCGGTTCCTGGGCGCGGCGACGCCATCGCGGAAAGCCGGGGAAACCCATCAACATGCTGATTCAGAAACGCGCAAAGCCGGTATGGACTCGCGGGCGGCATAATGCAATATTTTTCCGGGCTTTGTCACGTTCGATTCCATGTTATTGCAATTCGGTCAATCAGCGCTTGGACGCGGGTGTGCCATCGGCCAGTTGTACATAACAAATCAGCCAGGGGCGAATGTTGGCAAGGAACGCCGACGATCTGCACCACAATCATGAGTCTGACCGGAAATACCGGCGCGAAAGGATGTGCAATTATTTACAGCGAGAAAGCGGATTATCCATGTTCTGCGGCAAAAATGGTTATCGTTAACCCGCACGCAGGGAGGCTTGGAATCGATCCGCCAGCAGCGTAAGAATCGATGCAACCTGCTGATCGACCTGTTGTGATCGCAAGGTGGATTCGGGATCACGAAATACCAGACTCAGTGTTACGCTCTTCTTGCCTGATCCGACTTGCGCGTTGCGGAACGTGCCGACAAATTCAACCCCTTCCAGAAATGGCAGATCAATGCCATTGATGGCTGCGGAAATATCCGCCCAGCGAACAGCGTTGGCCACCACAATCGATAAATCCCGCTGGATCGATGGAAAGCGCGGCAAGGCCGCCGCCCGGCGAACCGGGTTGAATGCGGCGATCAGTTTTTCCAGATCCAATTCCGCCGCCGCTGCTGCATGACGAAGATCATAAAATTTCATCACCTCCGGCGCAATGCTTCCCACGCAACCAATATCCGTCGGGGTCTGATTGATCAGCATCACGCAGCGGCCGGCAATGCCGGAAGAAAAGCCGGGGGCATCTTCGGGCTTGATGACCAGACGCGCCGCGGGATTTAAGCGTTGCACCAATTCCCGCACGGTGCCCAGCACGAGTGATAATTCGTCGGCAATCAACGCAATACGGCGTTGTTCCGTCGGCACTTCAGCGCCTGCCGCTTCCTGCCAGAATACGCTGCAATATTCAAAAAGCATGGCATTGGCGGTGCCGTTATTCTGATTTAAAGCCCGTGCGCGCAGCAGCCCGGTCAATATCGATGGACGCAGGGCATTTTCCGCTTTGCGCACCAGTTCGCTTACCTGCACCGCAACGGCACCCTGCGGCAGAAATTGCCGCGCTTCGGCTTGATCCACAAAACTGTGCGTAATGGCTTGCGAAAATCCGCAGGCGCGCAGCGTACTTTCCATGGCACCAACGGCCGCAGCCCGGTTGTCCGCCGGAGGAACCCGATGCGAAATAATACTGCGCACCGGTACGCGGCCGTAGCCCCACAGCCGCACCACTTCCTCAATTAAATCAATTTCCCGGTAAATATCCGACCGGAAACTCGGCACCTGACAGGCAATCGCATCACCTTTGAGTTCCGGCGAAAATCCCAGCCGGCGGAGAATATCCAGCACATCATCCAGCGGCACCTGCACGCCAAGAATAGTCTCAATGCGCCCGGGTCGCACCGAAACCGGAACAGGATCGGCTTTGATACTGCCTGCGGAAACACAGCCCGGTGCCACTTGCCCGCCCGCGACTTCCAGAATCAGTGCCGCGGCTCGGCACGATGCATATTCCGCCATGGCCGGATCAATGCCGCGTTCAAAACGGAATGAAGAATCGCTGAACAGCGTCAGCGCCCGGGCGGTGGAACGAATGGATAACGGGTTAAATCGTGCCGATTCAAGCACAATATCCACCGTGGATGACGTCACTTCGCTGGTTTGCCCCCCCATCACACCCGCAATGGCCAACGGGCCGACCGCATCACCGATGGTCAGCATGGTATCATTGAGTTTATAGCTGCGGCCATCAATGGCGGTGATGGTTTCGCCATCGGCCGCGGTATCCACAAGAATACGCTGATCATTGATTTTCCGGGCATCAAAAGCGTGCAGCGGCTGACCGGTTTCCATAAGCACAAAATTGGTGACATCAACCACATTGTTAACACTGCGCAAGCCGATGGATTCCAGGGCATCGCGCAACCATTGCGGAGACGGGCCGACTTTCACGTTGCGGATCACACGGGCGGAATAATAGGAACACAAGTCCGGCACAAGAATTTTTACCGCCAGACCCGCCGGTTCACCGGATTCAACGAGCGTCACTTCCGGCATGGTGAACGTGAGTTTGAACAAAGCGGCCAATTCCCGCGCCAGGCCGATGTGGCTGAAGCAATCCGTGCGGTTACTGGTAACTTCCACGTCCAGCACGTCCGTGCCGTTGGATTGATAAACATTCTCAACCACAAGCCCGGCGTGAATCAGAGCTTCTTGAGCGGCGGCGGCGGAGGGAACGGAATCAAGATATCGGGAAATCCAGTTCAGGGCAATTTTCATGAGCCATTCCAAGCATGGTTATGAGGACTGACGGGAAATGACCGGATAGTTTTCGCGTTCACCCAAACCGGTAACCGGATAATCCTTGCGCAAAGGGTGCGACGTAAAGCTGTCCCAGGTGAGAATGCGGCGCAAATCCGGATGACCGGTAAACCGGATGCCGAACATATCAAAGGCTTCCCGTTCCAGCCATTCCGCACCGGCGTAAAGCGGAACCAGCGAAGGAATAATTAACTCAATTTCTTCAACAAATACGCGTACAATCAGCCGTGGCGTGCCTTTTTCCACACTGTTAAATACGTAAACCAGGCCAAAGCGGGGTTTATCCCAACCTGGGTAATTCAGATAATCCACGCAGGTGATATCCGCAAGCATGTCATAGCGCAGGTCCGGATCATCCCGCAAAAAGGTGATGACGTCGATAAATGCATCACGCGGAACGGAAATTTGCGTTTGTCCTCGAAAACTCGCGCCTTTCAGGCCCATATTGGGGAATTTTTCTTTCAGCCGGATAGCTGCCGGATGATCTATTGCCATAATTTTCAACTCCGTGAATTCCTGCGAACACTCACAAACCCCCGAGTATAGCGGCGTCCGGGCCGATTATCCATCATCCATCAACGAACAACGAGCAACGAGCAACGGCGCACGCGGTCACGATCCCCGCCCGGGACGGCGGGAAGGCGTAACGGTACGACTATCACGATCCCGCGCCATCCGTCGCACGCAACTGCGGGTGGAAACCCGCGGCCGTTTTCGCGAACGGGGTCACCGATAACATTCACCCCGTAACCGCGGCCAACGGCGATTGCAGGCCTCCCCGATCCCCACCCACATTCAACTCACATTCGGTACGCTTCCGCGGCTGTGCCGCCCATGATTCGATCCTGCTGCGCTGCGGAAAGCGGAGCGATAAAATCCTTGACCGCTTTTACCCACTGCTCATACGAGCACGCCAGAAGGCAAACCGGCCAATCGGTTCCAAACATGAGCCGTTGCGGGCCAAAGGCATGAAGAACCACATCCAGATAGGGCTTAATATCGGCAGGTGTCCAATGGGCGTGGTCCGCTTCGGTCACAACACCGGAGAGCTTGCAGTACACATTGGCTCTCTGCGCCAGTTCGGCCATGTGCTTATCCCAGGGGGCAAGAATACGGCCCTTGATCCGCGGCTTGGCGATATGATCGACCACAAATATCTGCTCCGGATGCCGATCCACAAACGCAAGGGTCTGGGGCAGGTGCTTTTCAAAAATCAGAATGTCGTACGCCAGGTTAAAGCGCCGCAATGTTTCAATGCCACGGTTAAAATCCGCGCGCAGCATATAGTTATCATCCGGTTCATCATGCAGCACATGGCGCAGAGCCTTGAGCTTCTTATACGCGCTAAAGCGTTCAAGCTGGGCTTGAATATCCGGTGCGGTCAACGGCAACCAGCCGACAACGCCACGCATAAATTCATGCTGTTGCGCCAATTCCAGCAGCCATCGCGTTTCCTCAACTGATTGCCGGGCCTGCACGGTAACAACCCCATCAATGCCAGCGGCGGTAATGCGGGCATGCAGATCCGCGGGCATAAAATTTCTCCGCAGAGCCTCCATGCCGGCACCGATCCAGGCATATTCTTCCGGGCGGTATTGCCAGAAGTGGTGATGAGCATCAATTTTCAGCATAAATCTCCACAGAAGTGTTGGGCCATTCAGGATGCATGCGTGGCCGCTGGTCCCAGAAAGGGTGTAAGCGGGGAAATATCGGGATGCGGGCGGGCACCTTGTTCAATAAGATGTTCAACGGCAATTTTCGCCAGTGTCCGGGAAATGCGGTCCCACTGCGTTTTCGGATTATTCAAAAACCGATGATAATGCTGCAGCGACGCATAAAGTGTGCGATCACGCAAAATTCCCCACGGCAAGGCCGATCCGGCATCATGCAGTAATTTGGCCACAGCAAAATCCGCATGCGGGTTTACCGGCGCGGAAGCCAGAAGCTTTTGAATTTGCGCCGGTACGCTTTTCGGCCAGCGGCGGACAAGTTCCCGGCGCACCAGCGGCTCATTCTGAATAACCAGGGCATAGAGATAAATCGGCGTTGCGGCGGAAACATCACCCTTGATAAGCAGATGATACTGCTGATCCAGATAATCCATCATCGCTACGCTCTGGCTGGTCAGAGCGCGGGTATTGCTGATCTGTGCCATCAGCACCGGATTGCGCCGCACGGGCAGTGTTTCTTCAATCACCAGCAGACGCACGGTGCGGGCGGCGGCGGCCACCTGGGCGCAGCGCAGAAGCCGGAGTGTCAGTTGCACATCGGCCCGTTCCGCCAGGGCGGCAAAGTGTTCGCGATCCTGGGGCGGGGTTGCCCCCAGATAAGCCAGAAGCTGGCTCATGGTCCAAATCGGGCCGAGTTCGACAATATTATCCGGTGAAGCCAGCGTCATATACTGGGCCAGCGCCCGCTGGGCCACCGGTGAACCGGCACGGGAGCGGTAGGTCAGGGCGAAGGCTTTAATATCCAGCAGGCGGGCAAGACCATGATGCGGGGTTTGTCTGGCCTTATCCAATAATACATTGGCCAGCGCGATCTTATCGGAAAGCCGATGCCGCATGGCGGAAAGAATCTGCGGGGCGTATTTCTTTTCATAACGCCGCCAGTCATTGGCGGAATAAAGCGGCGGAAAGCGCCCGGGGGCGATCGATGGCACGCTCTGGTCGAGAGTTAGATCCGGCCACAGATTTGAAACGGGAATCGCCGGAGGCAATAGCGGATTATTCGCCAGCGAATCACCGGAAGCGGGCATTGGAGCAGCGGCCGCAGAAACGGTTCCGGCCCAGCCGAGGCAGGCCAATATCACAAAAACGCCTACGCGAAAACAATATCTCATAAAGTCCTGATATTCGCACCAGCCGGACAATTCCCTGTTATTATGCGATTGCCGCCACGGATAGCAAGCCGCGCGGAGAACGGGATGGTCAGTAGCGTCAATATATTCAGTATTAGCAGTGTTAGCAGTATTATCAGTAGAGTCAGAGGCTGGGTTGAGACATGGATGTCGAAATCCCGATGGTTATGGGATCACGTGATCGGGGAATCTGGAATACGGAATCTGGAATCTGGAATCGTGGTGCGCGGGCTTGGGCGCTGTATAATTCGCTTTGGAATTGTTATTCGGGAATGAGCCATGACGGTTGATGAAATTGTTAAGCAGCACGTGAAAGCGTCGCAGAAGTATCGGAAGTCCATCAAGGGCTCGCCGGAGAAAGCCCGCAAATTTCTGATTAGCGCGGGCATTCTGGATAAAAACGGCAAACGACTGGCCAGGATTTACCGCTGAATCATGCCGCCGACACTCCCCGCATTTGTTCTCGGTTACCACGGATGTGATAAATCAGTGGCGGACGCCCTTCTTACTGGTGCAGCCAATCATCTACATTCAAGCCGCAACGAGTATGATTGGCTGGGCCACGGGATATATTTCTGGGAAGATAGTCCCCAGCGGGCGCTGGATTACGCCCGGCAGCAAATGTCGCGCGCGGGGAGCAAGTCTAATATCCGTGATCCTGCCGTCGTAGGAGCGGTAATCGATTTAGGGAATTGCCTAAATCTACTTGACGTACAATATATCCGGATTGTCCGCGCTGGCTTTATTGATCTACAAAGCTCGGTTCAAAACGCTGGCGGGGCCATGCCCGTTAACCGAACACCGGCGGGCAGCACTGAAAAATTACTCCGGGCCTTGGATTGTGCGGTCATTAACACCATTCATGCAAGGCGGGAGGAGGACAAGCTTCAACCATTTGATTCCGTCCGCGCGGCGTTTATTGAGGGGAATCCGATCTACGAAGGCGGCGGCTTCTATGAAAAAACGCACATCCAAGTGTGCGTGCGCGACACTCAAAAGATCAGGGGCTATTTCCGGCCAATCTAGGGTTCTCACTACTGCGTTCGGTACAACACGGGGGTGGCAAGCCATCTGGTTTACGCTTCCGAGAAAACTCGGGACAACGTAAACAATGCGTGACCCATCTCAAGTGAATCCGATCTGGTCGAAATCGCCAGAGCGACCCGTGTGTCGGCAGCACATTCAGCAGTGGCAGGATTCTCAATCTATCGAGCACGCCCCGCGCGCCGGGATCTTGGGCGGTGGTGCGTGGCGCGATGCGCCGGAGCGATTGCGCAGCTAAACGCGTGCTGAGAGCTGCAGGTTGCTCGGTAACGAGAGCGCCTGGCAACGCGAGCATGGGGGCGCTCCTGGCCGACCGGTTCCATGCGGGAGCACCCGGTGAAATCGGCTTTCCGCCCCACCCCGCTTGTACCTTCTCAACGCTTGTGCTTGGCTATCGCGTCGTTGATCTTCAGCCAGAGGCCAGGATACTGCTCCAGATTTTTCTCCGTTACATATTGGCTCCGCGGGGCATTCACAATCGGCGCGGGTTTTCTTCCCTTGGAGCCTTTTCCCGGCAGGCTCTTTAGCTCGGGCACCAACGATTGCCATTCCTCTCTTGATCGCAAAAGCAGCACAACGCAGTTCCTTTTGATTGCCTGCTCCACCAACCAGCCCGAGTAATCTTGCGAAGCGCAAAACTTCTGGTCTGGATGCCCAGTGGACACGGCCGAGTGATACGGATGCCATTGGATGACGCAAACCGCTCTCGCCACGGCCTCGTTGCCGTGTTTTTCAGTTAAAGTCCTCAGCCGCCGGCTCCAATATTCTCCGCCGCAGGTTTTGCTGAACCGTGGATCAAGCAAATAAAATGGATACTTCGACGGCCGGTGCAACATGCTATCCTTGCAGGCTTTGCGGAATTTGTCGCTTTTGTAGTGAAACAGGTCGGGTTTCTGGAACCCGGGATTCAGGCTCAGAAGTATGACACTTGCGGTAAGCGGGTTTCCTACATACGGCACCGGCAAAATCTCATGGCGAATCGTTGAGGATTTTGCCCCACGCCGACGTAGCTTATCATTGAGCCTTTCAACAGCGTCCCAATCCTCTTTCAGCACGTACGGTTCTCTTGGGGGCAGGCCTTTCCAGGGATTATTCATCGTTGGACTCCACAATCGTTTACCACATGACTTAAATAAAGTAGTGCAAGTCACTCTGGCAGTCAAATGATACGCGATCAGCTCGGTTGCAGCATTCGGCCTCGCGCGCGATGATCCAATTCATGGCAACACGTAAACAATGGACACACGATGACCTGCTGGTGGCGTTCCGGCTTTATTGCCGCACGCCCTTCGGGCGGCTGCACCGGCTGAACCCGGAAATCATCAAACTCTCAGAGTTGATGGGACGCACACCATCGTCGGTGGGAATGAAGGCCTGTAATTTCGCCAGCCTGGACCCGGTTCAGCAAGCCCGGCAAATCAAGGGCCTCGGAAACGTCAGCCGTGATGACCGACAACTTTGGGAAGCATTTCAAGAAAATGCGGAAGCCACAGCCGCCGAAGCGGAAGCCGCCTATGCACGGCTCGTTGGGAACCAAACGCCGCCCGCCGAAAATGAATTAGCTGCCGACGCCGAACTCGTGCCGCCAACCGGCCCGACGGAAGAATTGCGTACGGTTCGCGCCCGGCGCGTGCAGGGATTTTTCCGCGCGGCGGTACTGGCCAGCTATAATTTTCGATGTGCGATATCCGGAATCGCCCTTCCGGAACTACTCAATGCGAGTCACATCATACCTTGGCAGAAAGACACGAAACGCCGCGCTGATCCGCGCAACGGAATTGCCCTGAACGCCCTTTACGACCGGGCATTTGATCGCGGCTTAATTACATTCGATGAATCGTTCCGGTTGGTTCTCTCCGCGCGGCTGAGGGCTAAGGCTAAAAGCCAGAGCGTGCCGGAGCAACTAAAACACTGGTTCTACACACTGGAGGGGACGAAGATAAATCTCCCCAGACGCTTCACCCCCGATCCAGACGCATTGGCATTTCACCGCGAGACAATTTTTCGTTGATGCGGCCGGGCGAACGGCGGAGCTGCGGGAGCCG
This sequence comes from Planctomycetota bacterium, assembly GCA_021810145.1. Lineage (GTDB taxonomy): Bacteria > Planctomycetota > Phycisphaerae > WQYP01 > WQYP01 > JAMDCX01. The sequence continues at coordinate 32,953 of JAJZJL010000001.1, forward strand.
CCCGTGGCGCGCGTTCAAAGGCTCGACGCTCCAGGATTCCCCGTTGGCCAACCTACCGGCAGAAAAAGGGTTGGACGCATAAATGCTAATGTGTGCAAAACACACGCGTGAGGGCGAAGCAATAAATGCGGGCTGGGTACCCTCACTTTTTTATTGCGCATGATCCTATGGCCCATCGGTCATTCCCGCGCCGCCGAGCTTTTCCTGAAATCCTTTTTTCGTCCACTCTTCCCGGTATTGTAGCGTGAATTTGCGCTGCAGTTTCCGCCCTGACCCTATCCGCTGAAGTATTTCCTCAAGTGAAATGCCCTGCTCCGCCCGGCTAAGATTTCCCAGAACACGGAATACGATTTTATCCGCGGAACAGATTTGGCACTCATCGGATTGTCGAAGCAGGTACGCCAGAGATTCCGTCTCGCCGGGGTCAAGTTTTTCAAAATATCCGGGTGAAAATCTGGCGCGAAGGCCGCTGATATCGGTTGGTGTAAGGCTGAACACGTTAATGGCACGGGATTCGGTGAACGCGGACAGATTAATGTCGTGGCGGTTGCCCTCGGCATCTTCGAAGAATTGGGCCTCATCAATGACCGTCTGCGCAAGGTGTATATCACATGCGGCAACGATGCGATCCCACAATCCATGGCGCGATATTTCGATTATGACATTGGCATCAAACAGAAGAAACCTGAACTTCTTCACCGTTCGGAACCTCCTGTTCAATGAAGCGCATGGCTTGCTGCCGTGAAATATTCAGATACTCCGCGAAGCGGCCGATCGCCATTTCGCCGCGGCGCATGGCCCTGACTGCCAGCGCACGGTAGCGTGCCGGCCACGGATGAAGGGGCTTGCGGTCCTCACGATCCTCAAGCAACGGCGACAGTGTTCTGGCCCTTTCGATATCCCGTCTGGTTTGATCGGCGCCGGCGTGCCCACGGCCGTACAAAATATGCATGCGCCACAGGACAGAATCCACTGATACGTCGAACTCGCGCGCAACGTCGTGTAACGACTCAATTGTTATTTTGTCACTATGTGTGCGGGCACTGATGGCGGAGCGGAATGGATCAGCGGGAAGCAAAAGGTTGGCCGCGAAGCATGTGGCCAACTTTTCCTCCCACTCGCGGGTAATTATTTGCTCCCCAGTGGTTGGATGAAATAGCTGCCAGGTCAGCAGATGAAACAGCTCATGCGCCAGATCATGGTTACGTCGCCATCGGGTATTTTGAGAATTCAGCAGAATGGCCGCACCAAGGGAATCCGTGACGGTCGCCGCCGCGGTACCGGAAGGTTCAAAACTCAGGTGAAAAATCTTCACCCCGCAGACTTCCTCAAGCGTAGCCAACAGGGACAGGCCGGGGCGGTCGCCCAGTTGCAATTCACAGCGAACGCGCTTGGCCAATTCTTCGGCTTGTGCGTACGAATAAGTTGCGGGATCGCCGGTGGCACAGGGCAGGCTGATTGGCGCAGATTCGTCACACCATATTTCGAGGTTATGGTATTGCTCACAGAGGCGGAGGAATTGAACCTCAATTTCCGCCGCATTCTTCTCCGGCCGTTCGCGCCACAATACTGTTGGCTGGACTTCCAATGGGCCTTCAGTAAGAAAGAAAGCGACCGAGCGTTTGCAGGCGTCGGCCAATTTGCGCAATTGGCTCAGGCTCGGCTCCCGCTTTCCATTCTCAAATTCCGAAAGCGATGATTCACCAATACCGGTCCTTTCTCTAACCTGCGCCAGCGAAAGGTTGGCTCGTTGTCGTGCGTACTTAATACGGTCGTGAATTGCCATAACCGCTCCTGTGCCTGTCCAATCTTACTTCCATTTCACAGAATAATTATACGCTATAGTTTGTGATATGCAATCATAATATTCTATATTACAGAACATTTTCGATATTACAATCTTTTAATTCGCATTATGCAAATTTACGCGGCGGATCAGGTTCACCTTTCTTACTTCGCCAATGTACCCTGGGCGATGCGTTCCAGACTCAATTGTGGCCAAAAATATCAGCAGGCTTACCGGCCAGGTACTTTGGAATCCAAATCACCGGTAACCGTTGTTGGACTTCCCCGCGGATACACGCTGCGGGGTCAGGTGAATTTTGCCCAGCGGGCGGCCAGGGTGGGCAGGATGATCAGGTTCAGGAGGGTGGACGTAAACAGGCCGCCGACGATGACCTGGGCTAACGGTCCTTCGATTTCCCGGCCCGGAGCACCGGAACCCAGGGCCAGCGGCAGCAGGCCCAGTGCGGCTACCAGAGCGGTCATTAAAATCGCCGGCAGGCGATCAACCGCGCCTTCTATGGATGTTTCAATATTCCAGGTTCTGTTTTCACGCGCTACCAGGTGCTGATAATGGGACAGGAGCATAATGGAATTGCGCAGGGTAATGCCAAAGAGCGTGATAAACCCCACCAGAGCGCCCAGCGACAATACCCCCCCGCTCACGAACGCCGCCAGCACGCCGCCCACCAGTGCCAGCGGCAGGTTGATCAACAGCAGCAGCACGTTGTTGATGTTTCTCAGCACAATAAACAGCAAAAGCAAGATGCCAACCAGCGCAATGCCGGAATGCACCAGCAGGTCGTGTTGCGCTTTGACCGCGGCCTGAGCCGAGCCGGTGAAATTGACCAGCACTCCGGCGGGAATATGAAGGCTGGCAATGGCGTGCCGGGCCGCTTTGACAAATTGCCCGGCGGTTGTACTTTTCAGATGAATGTTAATGCTCTGCGCACGCTGGCCGTTGATATGGGAAATGCGGTAAAAGCCGCGACCTTCATATATTCGCACCACGTCGGAAAGCGGAATCCAAGTGCCGCCGGGGGTGTGGATAGGAAGTTTGCGGATCAGGGAAACACGATGGGCAAATTGCGGCGTCATGGTAACCACCACGGGCCAGATACGTGTGCCATGATAGATATGTCCCACCGTGCGGCCGCGGATGAGCATGTGGACGCGGGCCAGCACGGCCAGCGGAGATAAACCCCAGCGCCGGAGTTGTCTGCGGCGCAACCGCAACTGAATTTCCGGCGCGTTCCACGCCGTCTGCGGGGCCACGCTGCGCGCACCGGGAAGCTTCCGCAGGCAGGCCGTAATCATGGTTGAGGCTTTTTCAATGGCGGCAAAATGATTGCCGATCACCTGCACCGCCACCGGCGCGCCGGAGCCGGAAAGCGTTTCATTGATGCGCTCGGATAAAACCGTATTGTAATACAGCAACACGCCGGGGAATTTCCTGATCAGCCGCGCCATATCCGCACGAAATTTCCGGGCCTGCCGAGAGGAAAGCGATTTTATGCGAATAAGATATTCACTGTATTGCGGCCCGAGAACATCGCCGGCAAGATTGGATCTGCCGGAGCGCTGTTCCACTTCCTGAATATAGGGAATCCGGCGTAAATCCGCAGTAACACGATTACCAATGGCAATGGATTGACTCAGTGAAGACCCCGCCGTCAGAACCAGGTGCACCACATAATTGCGTTCATTGAGGCGCGGAAAAAATTCAGTTTTCAGGCTCGGCAGCAGTATCAATCCAGCGAGCGTAACCATTGCCACCAATGCGATAACCGCTTTTCGCCAGCGTTCCACAAAAGTCAGCAGCCGCCGATACGCGGTTTTGATATGGCTGGTCAGCCAGGCGTCGTGGCGGCTTACGGCCACCTGGGGTAATAAAGTCATACACAGCGCGGGAGTCAGTGTCAGGGCCAGAATCAGCGAGGATATGACCGCGGCAATGTAGGCCACACCCAGCGGAGCAAAGAACCGCCCCGCCAGACCGCCGAGGCCAAAAATCGGCAGAAACACCAGAATAACGGCAAAGGTGGCGAACACGACAGCGCTTCGCACTTCCAGCGATGCATGCAGGATCACAGCCAGCGCATGGCGCGGCACTTCCGCCAGCGCGTTGATGCGCAGGCGGCGCGTAATGTTTTCCACATCAATGACCGCATCATCAACAACTTCACCAATGGCCACAGCCAATCCGCCCATGGTCATGGTGTTAATCGTATCGCCAAGATGAATCAGAATCGCAATGGCCGCCAGCAGAGAAAGCGGAATGGCCAGGCAGGAAATAAGACTGGTGCGCCAATCGCCAAGAAACAGCGCCAGCACCAGAATAACCAGTCCGGCACCAATCAGCAGCGAATCAATGAGATTGTGCAGGGCAACGGTGATAAAATCGGCGCTTTGCAGAATTTTTCCATGCAGAACAATGCCCTGCTGGGCCAACAGCGGTTGCAGGGAATTCAACGCTTTCGTTACGCCGGCACTTACGCGCAGCAGGTTCGAGCCATACGCCTGTCCGATCATCAGCAGCACGCCGGGCTTTTGCATGATGGAAACCGCGCCAACCTGCGGCAAGTGGCTCAAGCGGATATGGGCCACATCGGCCAGCGTGATAACCTGCGTGCCATGCACCGCCACAGTTGTTTCACCGAGTTGTTTTAACGATTGAATTTGCCCATGCGCCCGCAGGGTCATATCCTGATTGGGTGTGGTAATAAACCCCGCTCCCATCAGGCCGGTGGCCCCGCGCGCCGCGGCAAGCACCTGTTGCACGGTTAAATGGTATTGAATCAACCGGGCCGGAATGACTTCGATGCGGTAATCTTTCTGCAGGCCGCCATAAATAGCCACCTCGGATACGCCGTGTACGGCCAGAAGTCGCGGTTGCATAACCCAATCGGCAACGGTGCGCAAGCGGCGGAGGTCATTGGTTTTGCTGGTAATGCCAACCACCGTAACCCAGCGAACGGAACTGCTCAGCGGCATAAGCACGGGCGTATCAACCGTGGGCGGCAGGGTTCCGGCCACCTGTGCCAGGCGCTGCGAAACCGCCTGTTGATCGCGGTAAATATCTGATCCGCTGGGAAACAGCACCTTAACAATGGATATGCCCTGCAGAGAATTGGAAAATGTTTTTTCCGCACCGACGCCACCGGCCAGCGCCTGTTCAATGGGCGTGGTAACAAGTTTTTCCACCTGACGCGGACTGTATCCGGGGGCAAGCGTCTTGATTTTTAATTGCGGCTGAATGAAATTCGGATAAACATCATAGCGGGCGCGGGCAATGGAATATACGCCATAGCCCATAAGAATACAGGCCAGGGCAATAATAATGCCCCGAAAATGCAGAGCAAAGTTTACAATCCGTTTAAGCATCTTACATCCATCAATGACCTCGGTTCCGGCATCAGCCTGATTTTTTGAGCGTGGAACTTAATTTAATTGTCAGCAGCAGTTGGGCACCGCGGGAAACAATGCGCCTTTCCGGCAGCGATCCATTTTTTACCGCGTAGCCGGCCGGTACGCTCAGCGGATGAATCAATTCGCGCATCGTGAAAACGCCTTTACCGCGGGCCGCAAATACCCAGCGTTCCCCCTCCCACCAGATTACCGCCGAACGCGGAACAATGGTCATGGTCACCGATTTGGCGGTTTTCGGGATCCATGCGGTAATGGCCATGCCGGGCCGCAGCGTGCCGGGATTATCCATCACATATAACATGGTCAGCCCGCGCGTTTGCCGGTCGGCCTGCGGGCCAAGGGTAAGCGGTTGGGCTTTAAGCCAGTGCCGGTGGCCCAACGCCCGCACATGAGCAATCGTGCCGGCGGCAATGCGGCCGGAGTCGGAAGCGGGTAATGCCACCGCGGCCAGAAGCGTGTGAAAATCTTCAATTTTCAGCAGCGGTTGATCAGCGGCCACCGCTTCGCCCGGATGTGCCAGAATCGCTGTAACCATGCCGGACTGGAAAATCGGCAGCGGCAGAAAGCCACCGGTTCTGGTTTTCAATTGCCGAGATATGGCGGCAATACTTTGAAAATCAGCCTGCACGCGGGCCGCAGCGCCCGCGAAAGCCGCATGCGCCGCCTGCACACGCTGCAGGGATACGGCCTTGTTCCGGGCGTAAAGAGATTGTTCGCGGTGATATGCGGCGGCGGCGGCTGATTGCGCCACCCGGGCCGCCAGCAGATCAGCTTTTACCTTGGTAAGCTCAAGAGCCAGTGTAATATTCAGAGTCGTGGACACCACCGGCTTTATTCCCGCCAGGCTGCTGCCGCGGACGACATGTGTCCCGATCTGCGGCCAGGCTTTGCCATGCAGGTGTACCACCACGCCCGCCAACGGCGAAGCCAGTATCCAACGCGCTCGGGGATTGGCTCGCAGTTCACCATACAGCGTTATCATGGGACGAATGGCGGCGGCTTTGATTTCCGCGGTTTGAATATTCAGCGATTTTTCCTGCGCTCTGGTGAGATGTATATTTGCCGCAGCTCGCGGCCCCGCACCGGCAAGCCCTGGTTGCGCCAGCAGAGCGGCCCCAACAAGGGACACCCATTGCAAAGACCTTTTTTTACGTTGTGCAGCAATCATGGTCTGGTTCCTTTCGGCATGGCCGGCGTATGACCCAGCGGCTTTTCCAGAAGCGATTCAAGATTTCCCAGCGCCAGAACCGCCGAGCGCCTGGCCCGCAGAGCCGCCTGGGCAAAGGTGTTAAGCGCCAATTGCGATTCCGATAGTGCAAGGCGGCTTTGGGCTCCGGCCTGGAAACCGCGGCGGGTGGCCCGCAACTGTGTGCGGGCCTGAATTTCAATGGCATTGGCGGTGTGCCATTGCCGTAACGCCGACCGGTATTGCGATAACGCCGAACGAATCCGTGTGATCACGGCGGTTTGCTTGCGCATTAATTCAGCGGCGATAATCAGGCGGTGCGCATTGGCGGCGGCGATGGCTCCCTGATTCTGATTAAAAACCGGCAGAGCCATGGTAAAGCCCAGGGTAAAGTCGTTGGCCCCCTGATTGAAACTGTAGCCAGGGCCAAGCTGAATATCGGGATATTGCCGGGCAATCTGCAATTTCAACTCTGCCTCCGCAGCCTGATATTGCGCCAGTAAAGATTGAATATCCATGCGATTCAGCAGTGCCGCACGGCTCAACCGTTTTATATTCAAGCTTTGCGCGGGCGGTGTGTGCATGAGTTGCGCATGGGAAATGTGCACACCGGCCAAGGCCCGCAGCGGCATGGATAGCGCTGCGGCCAGCGCAATGCGGCGCTGCCGCACCTGTCCCTGCGCCGCCACCAGCGCCAGCGCCGCCTGACGGGCTTGAATTTCCGCGGCGATATAAACGGGGCGGGAAATATCACCGGCCTGAAATCGCGCTTTGATCAGGCTTTGAATCATCGAGGTGTTGCGTACCTGCTGGCGCAGCAATGCCAAACGCCTGCGGGCAAATAGATAATCAATGAGTGTGAGTCTGACGCGTTGCCGCACATTCCAGGCCGCTTCCCCAAGATCAAACCGGCCCGCCCGCGTCAGTGCCGCGGCCTGCGCCATACGGTCCTGCCGGCGCCCGGCGGTTTCAATGGGAATATTAAAGTTAAAGCCTAAAATCCATGGCGAAATGCCCGGACCGGCTTTGGCGGCATAGGTTGGGGATAAGGCAACGGTTGGATTGGGCGATTGCCCCGCGGAAATCATATTGGCGTTATCCAGCGCCAGTTGTGCCAATTGCACGCGCAAGGCGGGGCTGTAATACCACGCGGCCGCCACGAGTGTGCTTAACGTCTGCACGTGAGGAAATCCCGGTTGAAGTTTAATGGGTTGCCGGGCGATAAATGCTTTGAGTTGCGGGTTGGTCAGGGATCGTGCGTGAAAACGGCTTTGAAAGGCCGCCGGCTTTAACGGCCGGGCATGATAAGTTGCACAACCCGCCAGCGTCAGGCTGATCAGGCCTGATACCAGGAACCTACCGTGCGCCCGCCGCCGTTGTGAAATTAGCCGCCTTTTTATCACAAACCAAATCTAGTGACTTGTTCATGGCAAGTCAACTGCGGCGGGTCGGACAGTAGCCGTGTGGCCGTGGATGGTATTGCGATAAGGTTTTTTGTTGTGGCTGTCGGTATGGAAAGCCTGGCATCGATGATGCGCAACGGTGCAGTAACCGCCATTGACAGATACCAAACAAAATGCTAACATACAGGTGGTATGGAAATCAGGAATAGACAACACCATGGCCGCCAAACTGACTTTTGCCGATTTGGTGCAGGATTCCGCCCGCATTATCCAGAAGCTTGAACCGCAGGCGCCGATACCTTGTGCCGCACCGCCAACCATGCCGCAAGGTGATGATACTTTCACAGAGTTGCCGGAATTATGCATTGGCATTCATGAATGGTTTTATGGCGAAACCCCGGATACAAGCCCCGGCACGCCCCATTACCACGTACCGCCGAGGTCCGGGGATCGTCCATGGTGGCCGGCGGCCCTTACACTGATGGCATGGATGGCGGGCCGGATAATGCGGCAATCGGAACACAAATATCTTTTCTGGATCGGCGGTGCGCAATTTCTGCCAACCATTCAACTGTTGGCGGCCATTTTGCCGGGCCACCGCCTGATCGAACGCTGCATTTTTATTGATCCCCCCAACCAGTCTGACCGCATCTGGACCATTGATCAGACACTGCGGTCCGGTGCGGCGGCTGCGGTTATCGCAAATGGCGCCGGAGCGGATATGGCCGCCAGCCGCAGGTGGCAACTGGCGGCAACGGCCGGTGGTGTGTGCGGCCTGCTGGCCCGTCCGCCATGGGAAATGCACGCCCCCTGCCTGTCTGTCACCCGCTGGCACGTTCAACCCGCCCCCACCCACACCAGCAATCCGCACTGGCATGTGCGATTGCTGCGCTGCAAGCCACCGATGGCGGCCATGGCCGCGGATCGACAATGGATTGTGCAATGGTCTTATGATCCGGACAATGGACAGGGAGAAATCAAGCCCGGCACCTGAATTGCACCGGAGCAAATCCGCCGGCTGCACCCCCCAAAAAGCCACCACATGGCCTTCCCGCATTATTTCTTTAGGCATTTCCAGACCAGCCATGCGAAGGGCAATCGAGCTATCCGAAAATCTCAGGCGCTGCTATACTCACCCTTATGAGACGCAAACCGAGCTACGTCCGTGACGCAGTTAGCTTCCAACCCGGAGTCGTTGCCCCCTGGCCCGCCGGCCACGACCCAGCCGATAAAGTGGCGCAGGATGTCCACTACCGGCCCAGTGGAGAGCACAAGAGCCACCCGTCACCAAATAACCTTTGGACGTTCGGCCCGCGTAAAGGCAAGGCGTTATGCGATCCATTTAATGAAGCCCAGTGGCCCCAACGGCTGGAGGCACTGCGGCAGGCCATCCGTGCCTCCTGTGTGAGCCGCGAGTTTCGCGGCCGATTTCCCTCCCGTGTATGGGTATACATTCAGCGTAACGATGAGACCCGCAAACTCCACGAAGCAAGGCTCTCCAACAGTGGACAGGGCTGGTACCATGGCTTTCCATTGCAATATGAAGATCAGTATCCCGCGGATCCACAAGGCCTTTTAAGGAACGCTCCCTGTGTTAAGATCACTGACCATTGAATGTGAACGCGTCGCGGAAGCGTCGGCGGTGGACCCGCTTGATCAACGAACGTGGGCCGCCACGCGCATCTTTGCGGGAGGTAAATGTGTCACCGCATTGTTGGACCGGGCAACCGGTAAGGAAACAAGCACCCTTTATATCCCGCTTTTCTCGCTGGCCCAATGGGTTGTAATGAACTGGTGGATGTTGCTTAACGAAACATGCCGATGGGAAAGGCCGCCGGTTCCCGGAAAGCTCTGGTCTTCGGAAGAGGAAGCTTGGGTTCAGCGGCACTCTATCAGAGCCGCAGATTCAGGCGTGTTGCTTCCACGATTAACCCTTTATGCGGACGGCCGCCACATTTGTGCGGATTGGCTGCGGGACGAGGACGACGCTTACCCGAACATGCCAGGGCAGTTTCTGTATTCGTCTCGCGAATTGCTGGATCGGGCCGGTGTGGAATCGGCCTTCAGCGAGTTAATCACCAAAGTCCTGACTTGGAGCGGGCAGAGCAATGAAGATCTCCGCGTTGATGCACTGCGGAGAAACTGGGAAGCAATTTCCAATGCAGGTCCCGCCGAAAAGGAATTTTGCAACGCCGCCGGGCGCCTGGGTGTCGATCCGTATTCAACGCTTGAAGCCGGTCTTCTTGAATTTTTGGAACGCGCGGGAGAAGATCGCTCGCAACAATCGCTGTTTAACGACGTGCTCGATGCCGGTTCACCGGACTCTGCGGCTGAACTTTGGCAATGGGCATCAGAAATCCATCTGAACCGCGCTCCATCAATCGATGTGCCCGCGCTACCGCTGTCACTGCTCGCGGCGAAAGCCGGGTATCAGGTAGCCCGGCAATGGCGCAATGCGATGGGACTGGCACCCCATACACCTATTGCCGATTTATCTCAAACGAGCAGGCAAATGGGAATCCCCAATCTGAAATTTGAGGAAAAAAATCACATCCCTTCCCGCAGGGTCCGGGCCGCTGTGGGCTGGCGTGGTGACCGGGAAATTGTATTGACAGGCCCGAATCCGGAGCGCCAGGAAAGCATTCGCTTCTTGACGGCTCGCGGGCTGTTTCACGCAGCATACGCATGTTCAGATGGTGCAAGACTCGTAACCGACGTGCGAAATTGGGACCAGCAGTGCTCTCGGGCCTTCGCGGCAGAATTGCTGATTCCGCAGGAAGTTGTTCTCAATGAAATGAATTCGGAATCAGACTCGGACGCGTTTGAGCGCCAGGCCGAGAAACTTGCGACAACCTTTAAAGTCAGCACCCGCGCGGTTTATTGGCAGTTTCAGAATGGATCCAGAGCGAATTGATTAACGATCATGCCGAATCATACCGAACATCTTATTGCGCTGATTCTTGCACCGGTGGTGCTTATTTCCGCCTGCGGGCTGTTGTGTTTGACGTTTTATAACCGCATGGCGGTTTTAACAGCGCGAATCCGCAGCTTTAATGCCGAGCGTTTTGAGTTACTGGAAAAAATTAATCAGGAACCGCCGCCGCAGCCCACGCCAACCAGGGCGCTGCATCCACTGCGGGAGCGTCTGCGCGGACTTGAAGCGCAGACCGAAGCCATTTTATATCGCGCCCGGTTGATTCGACGCACGCTGGTGTGTCTGGTGTCATGTATTATCGGGATGCTGCTGTGCTCATTGACGCTGGGCATGGGACTGATTATTCCCCATCTGGATTATGCCGCACTGACATTTTTCACACTCGGTATGATCGCCATGCTGTTGGCAATGATTACCGCGCTGATGGAACTGCAACTGAGCCTGAAACCAGTGTCGCTGGAGCAGGATTTCTTTGATCGTGTAACGCCGCTGTCGGAAAATCCGATCCACGAACACGCCTGATGAGCCAGAATTTTTTCGGAAAATACCGGACTTCACGACAAACTTGACGATCCGTCGGTTGCCATTAGAATCAACAGGTGAATCAGTACTCCAAACAATGACATCAGTCATTGTTTTCTGCGCACCGCACTTCAGCGGCACTGGTAATTGGAGAAGCATTATATGATCAGGGTGAGGAAAAGCTGCGGAATCAAAACATTGAAACGTATCTGTTTCTGCGTGATGATTCTGGCTTGCGGCGCAACGGCGGTGCCGTTCACCTGTGCGGCCGCGGGCGATGGCGTTTTTGCGCCAGGTGCCAGCCGATACAGCGCCATCGTCAATCCCGCATATCTGCATCGTGAGAAGTTCTATGGACGGATGGAAAATTCCATCCGCGGATTGCTGGTGTATCAATTCAGCAATGGCCGGCTGGCTGGCAACAGCGAAGAGATCATTGCGACGGTCAATCCAGAACAGAAAACTCCGCCGATTAAATTTGTCAATAAAGTCGGACCGGACGTGATGGTTGCGGCCAAAATCGCCTTGCGAGCGGTCCGATTGCGCTATCCGGAAATTCAACCCGGATGTATACGGTTGAGTTTTTCGGATCAATATACCGCAGTGGACGGAAACTCAGCGGGCTGTGCCTTTGCCGTGCTTATGCTATCGCTGCTGGAAAATACACGCCTGGACCGCAGCATGGCTGTCACTGGAGCAGTTACCGCCGATTGGCGAATTCGAGCGATCGGCGGTCTGGCGGCCAAAATCCCCGGAGCCATCTCCGACCATCTCACCGGCGTGGTTGTACCGCAGAGCAACAGCCGTAATGTCTGCGATGTCATGCTGCTAAATGGGCCGCAGACAGCCTGGCAGATCCAGATATTCGCCGCACGAACGCTGCAACAGGCTATGGCTCTGATGCGGCGAAACAAACCACGTGCAATCAGTTATGCGATGCTGTTGTTTTCCACACTACAGCCCACCTTCGCAAAAGAAGGTAAATCGGCATTGCGAGATCCGGCGGTGATACAAAGACTCAAGCAAATTGTGGCGCTGGCACCCGATGATCTATCAGCTCAGTATCTGTTGGAATTGGCCAAAGGGACCGAGCCGACAAAATTATCCATCGGTGCATCAATGTACGAAGCATTTGCCGCAATACATTTTTACAACGACTATCTGTGGAAGACCACACTACCCAAGACCCCGCCGTTTCCCATTCGAGACTCGCTACGGCGGCTTAATCGGCTCCGCAGCATTGCATCAGTCCGATGCCTGCCCCTGATCGAGGCCTTGGCACGATTTGTCCGGGCTTGCGGCACATGGGGTGGCACCGCGAACGGCGCCGCACATATTGTCCAGCGAGCGCAGGGCGTTGATCGTGTTCTGGACCGGATGCACAGCAACAAGCAAACGATATACCGTATGATGAACAGCGGATTTTGACCAAAGGGATGGGCTTTGCACATGCACCATTTGTTCAACGCAACCGGGGATCATCGCGACATCGGGGCACCATGGCGTGCCTTTTTATTTCCCCATGCCTGCAACGGATTATCAGAAATACACCTTTGCGGGGCAGCAGCCGTTCAGAAATGAATTCAGGTGACACCTATGCGAGCACGTCATATTGTCGGCAAATGGATAACAGGTCTGATGTGCTGCGCCGCATGGATCATCCAGGTGCCACCTGCGCACTGTAGCATAACCCGGGCGCGGGTGTGGTTCTCCACGGATGTGCTTGTGGCGACGGATGGCAAATTGGCCGGCGTATACGTAAACGGCAACCGGCTGGCAAAAAGGAAAATTGTTCCGGTCCTTTCAAGCGGCGGCGTGAGCTGCGTTGACTTATGGATTCATACCCACCCTGGCGACTGGCTGGTACTTCATGTCGTGTGCCCCAAAGGCCTGATGCAGCGGAGAGGCGTTGCGGTTGCAGGAAGACGGCGGGGCAACGGTGTATTTCTTTCGGAAGCACATACCCGGCAATGGTGCGCCATTTCCAATGCCGCTCAAGCTTCCAAATTTATCGATCTTCGCGATTTTGGCCGCCAATCTCCGGCTGTTATCCCGCAGCACCCGTCGAACCATTGTTTTACCATGGTGGCCAAACATACCAATTTCGACGATGGCGAGGTAATCTGGGCATCTGGAAATCCGCGGGAGGTATGGATTAAATGCCTGATTCCCCGCCAAGCGACGCCGGCAACCGGAATACCAGACAACACCGGACACCCCGCGCAACCTGCCGCGGAGCGCAAACGCTCAGCAGTCCAACCCATTGCCAGTGGCCTTTACACCCTGGCCAACCAGTATAGCCACCTGATGCTCAACGATCCGGGGCATTCTGATCAATCGGGTACGGCCATTGATCAGGCAGATGCGGATGGAGGCAAGCATCAGAATTGGAAATTTACCTATCAGGGTCACGGCCTTTATACCATTGAGAACGCATTCAGCAAGTTGTATCTTTCCGGCCCGGGATCCAATCCGCATCCGGGCGATTTATTGCGCCAGGAGTCTGAGAATCAGAAGGCCAATCAGCAATGGAAATTGCAACGCCAGGGTGATGGATTTCTTTGCATCAACGCGCTTAGTGGCCTTGCCATGGACGATGACGGACATATGACAAAACCTGGAACGGCCGTGGTTTTATGGTCCGTTCATCACGTTCACGTCATTGGGAATCAGGCATGGATATTCCAGAAAGCCCAGGGCGTGCAGGTCGGCACCAAACCGCAAGGCATAGCCGCACCTGCGGTTCACCGCGCCGAGCCAATGCCTTCATTCACGGACGTTCTGGCAGAGAAGGCCATCAAAACGTATCAAACACAAATACGCATTGCACACGCGAATTATCGCAAGGCCCTTGCGAAAGCGGCCGGCACATGCGTGACCGCACTGCATGCCGCGTTGGTGACCGCGATGACCACAAACCGTCCGGGCGAAACGCGAAAACTCACGGTGATTATCACAGCGATGAAGCACTCCCTGTACCATCCCGTAATCGCAACGACATTCACGATTCCGTCCGCGCAGTATGCGTGGCGGAGATATATGGTGAATCGGGCGCAGGTGCGCGCAAATTATCTCATTGTGCGGGACAGGCTATGGCGGCAGCTTGCCTCAACGTTGGGAGGTAAAGCACTGATGGAGGCCATCGACTCCGGAAATGTTGCCGATGCCCTGCTGATTCACCAGATCGTTCGGCGGCTCGATCGCGAAAACAGAAATCCTCTGGCATTTCCCGGCAACAAGCCGTAGCACTGATCTGAGCCTTTCAGCGGTGTGATCACTTTTTCATATAGGCTGCAATAGCGCGCGGGACGAAATCGGCGATGTCTGTGGCCAGAATACCGGCTGGGCCGATCGCCTTGGCGGCCAGATCACCGGCGGAGCCGTGTAAATGTACCGCCAATCGCGCCGCCTGTGCACAGGGAATCCCTTGACCAATCAGGGAGGCAATGATCCCGGTCAGCACATCGCCGCTGCCCGCTGTTGCCATGGCGGGATTGCCGGTTTTATTTATGCCAATGCGTCCACCATCGGCAATGACGGTGTTATGCCCTTTCAGTACCACGACGCAGCCCGTTGCCCGGCTCAACAGTTCCGCCAATGCCGTGCGATCGGGTCCGCCACTGACCGCCGGTTCGACCGGGGATTGCACCGCGGTTGCCGCGGCCGGTTCATCCTGCATTTCCAGAGCCACGCCATCGGCCGTGGAAGGTAAGTCATCATCATCATCATCGGCCAGACTGCGCGGAGCACTGGCCGTGACGGGGGCTTTTTCCGCCGCCATACCGATGTTGCCTCCGCGCTTGGCAACGGCCGCCATCAGCCTCATGAATTCACCCATGTGCGGCGTCAGAACCACATTGGACCAATCGCGGCGTGTCGGCCACTCGCTGGCTTCCAGCAGCGACAGGGTATTAAGCGCATCGGCGTCAAGCACCAATGGGCCGCGATGGCGTTCCAGAAATTCCAGTACAATTTTTTTGGTGCTTGTGCCGGTGCCCATTCCCGGTCCAATTGCGACGGCATCATGGAGTTCCGCAAACTCCACCAGCGATTTCATATCGCGTGGATTGATCACAAAGCCGGTTGCCACCGGGCAGATTGTTAAAACCTGCGGGAGAATATCCTTGAATGTTGCGATTCGGCAAAGACCGGTTCCGGTGCGCATGGCACCCGTTGCCACCATTGCCGGGGCACCGATCATGCAGTCCGATCCGGCTATTACCAGCACTTTTCCAAAATCGCCTTTATGGGCCTCTGCTCGCCTGGGCGTCATACCGGGTAATTCGATTGTTTCCATAAGAAATAGCCTATGAGAATTTCTCATGATCGGCAAGTGCGCATACAAAAAACATCTCAACGGAGGTGCGTGACGCGTTAGGCGGGGCGAAAGCAGCCGCGAACGTGGCGGCGGAGGTCGCCCAGACCCCGTTCGCGAAAACGGCCGTGGGTTCCCACCCACGGCTGCATGAGCGGGGCGTTGTTGCCAAGGAATGTTAGTATCATCGCAGACCCACGTTCCGGCACGCCCGATCACGTTGATGAGCATTATGATAGATGGGGAATAGTCACGCAGCCACGCAGTCCCGATTGGGATCGGGAGGAGCAATCCCATGGCCGTTGGAATCGCGTGCGACGGACGGTGCAGGATGGCAGAGGCGATTATTTTATCTGACAATGCTGCGGCAAATATCGTTTTCGGTTGTGCGTTGGATGCCGCCGATGACAGCCGGCTTTATTGATCAAAAAAGTGATAATACTTCCCTTTTTTCAGGTTCTGCAGCAGCAGCGCGAGTTCCACCGCGTGATAATCCCCCCACAGACTGCTTTCACCGCACGGAATTTTACGCCCCGGCGGGATATAATCCCAGCCATTGGGCCGGTGATAAATCGAATGCAGAATCAATCCCTGATGGTCCGGTGAAGTACTTAAGTATGGCTCGGAAAAAAGCGTTTTTGCAATGCGCATGCCACATGTCAGGTAATCCGATCCCGCACCAGGTTTACGGGAATCCAGAAATCGGCCAAGGCGGATAAAACCCTGCCCGGCGATGGCCGCGGCGCTTGAATCAATGGGTTCATGGTCGTTGTATGGATCGGAAGCTGTGCTGCTGTATTGCACAGGCCGGGGTAGATGCGGCGCGCCGGAGTCCCAGTAAACCATTGCGTCCGTGAAACTGTTCTGACGATACCATTGCGCGGTTACCAGTGCTGCGTTCAAGTAGGTATCTATAACCGTTTTTTTCAGATCAGACTGCAAAGGGTCCGCAAAGTGAGGGGCCAGACTCACCCAGTGCGCATCGGTGAGCGTGGCGAGAAATTCCAACTGCTCGGCGAATCCCAGCAGTATCCAGGCCAGCCCGCGGGTCCAGGTGGAAAACGGGCTGAACCCCTGCTGACTGCTCGGACAGCGAAATCGTCCGTCATTGATATTGAATATGGACTCATGCACCACGCGCCCCGGCTGGGTATCATAAAAGTCTCTGCCGGTACCGTAGAACACATTGTATTTTGCGGTGGTTAATCCGTGGTGAATACTGCGTGCCAGCAGGTTGATGGGCCGATCATTTTCGCCATACAGTTCATGCTTGAGATTCCACGCCATCACCAAAGCCCGCAGGGAGCGGATTGTATCGCTGAACAGAGAATGTGGCCCGTTAAATGAATAAATATAGCCGGTATCACGCCGGGCGGGATTCTTTTCCGGTTCGGAAGCAATGGCCGTCCAACGAGCGGCCTGCACCGCCCCACTGGCTTTCAGCGCCATTTCAAGAAAGTTCAGATAATGTGCGTCATAAGGGATTTTTTTTATCAGCATCAGCCGGCGCAGATTTCCATACGTTGAAATATTGTTAAATCCGTGGTCATGCACGCCGATGTTGGATACATGCCGGGCCATATGGCTGAGGATATGCTTCTCGGCAAGAATCGGGAGTTCATCATTACCGTTGCCGTCAAAAATCAGCAACGGAATGCCCAACAGGAAGCCCTCGGTCCAGAGGGTCCAGTTACGGGCCTGATATTTTCCTTGAATGGTAAAAACCGGTGCGCCATTTTCCGGCTTCCACGCCGCCAGTGTTGCCGCCGATTTTTGTGCGGCCAGTGCAAAGACTTTATCCAAATCAGCGGAATCGAGCGTTACCGGCCCGGAGGTTGTCATATTCATCGGCGTCCCGTGCAATTTCAGCCTTGAAAATAAATGGCTTTCTTGATGGCATCGGCCACGCGATCCACCCCCGGCACCACATGCTGCAACAAGGGCTTGCTGTAAGGCATGGGGACATCCAGCGAGGCAACACGAACAACTGAATTATCGAGATAGTCGAAACAGTTTTCCTGCAACTGCGCGGCAATTTCCGACCCCACACCGCACTGCGGATAACCTTCCTCCACCGTCACGCAATAGCCGGTCTTCTTAACCGAGGCCATAATGGCGGGCATATCCAGCGGCCGCAGCGTGCGCGGATCAACCACTTCCACTTCAATGCCGTGTTCCTTGTGCAACTTTTCCGCGGCGGCCAGGGCCGTCAGGCAGCCATGCCCCCATGCCACAACCGTACAATCGGTACCTTCGCGCTTAATATCGGCTTGACCAAAAGGCAACAGATATTCTTCTTCCGGAACTTCTCCGCGCAGGCCATACATGGATTCATTTTCCAGGAAGATCACCGGATCATCATCGCGAATCGCCGTTTTCAAAAGCCCCTTGGCGTCATACGAAGTTGTCGGACAGACCACTTTCAGGCCCGGAATGTGTGTGTAAAGCGCATCAACGGTCCAGGAATGCGTGGCACCAAGCTGCTGTCCCGGTCCGGATATGCCGCGGAAAACAATCGGCACTTTCAGTTGTCCGCCGGACATGTGCCGAACCTTCGGCGCATTGTTAACCACCTGGTCAAATGCGACAAGCGAAAAGGAAAAGGTCATAAATTCGATAATCGGCCGCATGCCCACCATTGCCGCGCCCACACCAAGTCCGGCGAAGCCGCACTCGGAAATCGGCGCGTCCACAACGCGCATCGGGCCGAATTTAGCCAGCATTCCCTGCGATACTTTATAAGCACCGTCGTATTCGGCTACTTCTTCCCCAATTAAAAACACATCCGGATCGCGCTGCATTTCTTCGCACATGGCCTGATTGAGCGCTTCACGCATTTGAATTTCGGGCATAACTGTTATTCCTTCGTGTTGTTGAGTTTCAACTTCAATTAACCCACGCAGGTACGGCACACACACTTGGCACTACCGTACGCGTTCGCCAACGCTCAGACCTGGTATGCCCCATAGGGGTTGGCGTAAATATCCGACCACACCTCCGTGTTATCCGGATATGGATCCGCGTCGGCCTTCTCATGGGCCGCTTCCACCTGGGCATGGATTTCATCACTGATCTGGGTTACTTTTTTATCGTCGAGAACGTGTGCGTCTTTGAGTTGTTTTTCGAGCCGACCGATGGGGTCGTGTTCCTGATATTGTGCCACTTCTTCTTTGGTTCGGTATTTCTGGGGGTCGGACATGCTGTGGCCGCGATAGCGATAGGTTTTGACATCCAGGAAAATGGATCCGTTACCCTTCCGGCAATATTCCGCCGCCGCCACCATCATCCGATACATTGCCACACAATCCATGCCGTCAACATCTTTGCCGGGAATACCGTAGGCATCACCTGTACGCAACTTCAGATCGGTAACGGCCGAGGCCCGGTGCAGGTGCGTACCCATACCGTAGCCATTGTTTTCCACCATGAAAATAATCGGCAGTTTAAAAAGTCCCGCCAGGTTCAGAGCCTCATGGAATGAACCTTGATTAATGGCTCCATCACCGAAATAGCACAGCACCACCCGGTCTTCCTTGCGGTACTTGGCCGCCCAACCCAGGCCCGTCGCCAGAGGAATGTGTGCCCCGACAATCGCATGGCCGCCGAAGAAATTCTTCTCGGTATCAAAAAAGTGCATTGACCCGCCCTTGCCGTGGGAGCAACCGGTCTTTTTCCCGTAGAGTTCGGCAAACAGCGGATGAATATCCATCCCGCGGGCAATGGCGTGGCCATGATCCCGATAGGCGGTAATAACGTAATCCGAGGGACGAACCGCCGCGATGCTGCCCACCGCAACCGC
Organism: Planctomycetota bacterium; assembly: GCA_021810145.1. Taxonomy (GTDB): domain Bacteria; phylum Planctomycetota; class Phycisphaerae; order WQYP01; family WQYP01; genus JAMDCX01. Next base: position 52,324 of record JAJZJL010000001.1, read on the forward strand.
TTCCTGTCCGACGTACAAATGGCAGAAACCGCCGATTTTTTGCTGTTGGTACGATTGGGCACAGCGCATTTCAAACGCCCGGATCAGCACCATCTGACGGTACCAATCCATCATTTGCGAGGGAGAGGGATCAATTTTCTGCTGCGGCTCAACCAAAGTTGTCACTGACACACCTTTTCCATTCAAAGCCAAAATAAGCCCTCCACACGAAAAGCCCCGAAAACCGGCGCCTACGTGGAAAAGTAACGCCTCAAAATAACCTCGCATCCGCGTTGGAGTTGCCATTGCCTGAGGCACAAAGGCACTCCAAGCGGTTTATTTTAGTGAATCGCAGGGATTCCGCCAAGCGATTTATTCCCATATCATGATTTTTCTTTTCCACGATAAATACATCGACTGGTACAGGTTTCGTGAACCGTAATTTGCGCCATTTGCGGCAGCCGGTCTTTCAAGCGTATCCATATCCAGCGAGCGAGGTTCTCACTGGTGGGATTTTCCAGACCCGGAATGTCGTTAAGATAGCGGTGATCCAACTGATCCATCAACGGGGCAAAGGCCTGCTGCACGTCCGCAAAATCCATTAACCACCCCAATTCGGGATTTACCGGACCCGCAACATGCACTTCAATGCGAAAGGAGTGCCCATGCAAACGGGCACACTTATGATCAGCCGGTACGCGCGGCAGCCGATGAGCGGCCTCAAAACGGAACTCCTTCACCAGATCAATTTCAAAACTTTGGGACTTCTTCTTTTCCATAATCAGAGTTTACCGGAAAATGTCCGCAGGCCAAGCGCTGGAGTCTGTGAACCCTGCAGACCGGCGGACGCAGCCTCATGGCGTACCCGCACGCCCGCTTTTGCATGTGCACGGCGGGCGTCATACCGCCGTGGCGGACATCGGTTGCCCGAAATCCTCCAGAAAAAGGAAAATCGACAGGGTTGAATTTTCTCTCTAATCATGGTAGAGCCTGTAAATGGAGAACCGGCAAAGATGTAATATTGCCAATATGAAGGTTTTAGATGGGAAAAAAAATGCCGCAGCTTCCAGTACATTTAAAAGTTCCGACTACCACTGTTGCGCCAGCAACCGCGCCGGCCAAGCATCATTCGCTGGGGAGCCTGCTGACCCATCTGACCAGTCAAATTCGGCTTGGAGATTTAATCAGTCAGAATCATTATTACAATTGGATTATTCTTCTGGCGTGCATTTTTATCGGAGTTGCCGCCGGACGCCTTGCGGCGTTCGCGTTACAGCGCGCCGGCAAGTCACTGGAATCACGTCGTTGGCATTTCCAGTCGCTGCTGATCGCGGGTGCGGCAGGGCCGGGCAATCTCTTCCTGTTCACCGTATTTCTCCTGACGGGACTGGGCCAACTGCACATGGCCCCGACGCTGCGGGAAATATGTGGAAGAGCCATTTTACTATTGTCGGCGGTGGTGTTTTTCTGGTACCTGTTTAATATTGTCAGCACGGTTGAATTAACGCTTAAGAAATTCATCGCCAAGCATGATACGCCGCTGACCGAGCAGATTGTTCCAATTGTGCGTAAAACACTGCGCTTATTTGTGGCCATCATCGGCTTTCTGTTTATTATGCAGGACGTGTTCGGCCGCGACATCGGTTCATGGTTGGCCGGACTGGGCATAGCAGGCTTGGCGGTATCCCTGGCCGCGCAGGACTCATTGAAGAACTTCTTCGGCTCCATTACCCTGCTGCTGGATCGGCCATACGTCGTCGGCCAATGGATTACGTATCAGGGTTTTAGCGGCACGGTGGAGGCAATCGGATTTCGCTCCACACGGTTACGGATGTTCGACGGAACGCTGGTAACCGTCCCCAATTCGGATATTGTCAACGGCAGTGTGCAAAATTATTCTCTGCGGCCTTATATCCGCCGGCAACTGAATATCACCCTGACGTATGACACCTCGCCAACCAAAATGCGCGAGGCGGTAAAGATAATCAAGGATCTGCTGAATTCACCGGAGTTTCGCGATAATGTACATGATGCGGTGAATCCCGAGGTATTTCCTCCGCGTGTGCACTTCAGCGACTTCAACGCCGATTCACTGAATATCCAGGTATTTTACTACTACCGTCCCGCCACTGATTACTGGGGATATATGGCTTACACGGAACGCTTTAACCTCGCCTTGATGCAGGCGTATGAACAGGCGGGAATTGAATTTGCATACCCCACGCGGACGCTGTACCTCGCAGGGGATCCAAAGCGAAAGTTACCGCTTTTCTTGAATAATGAGGCGACACCCGAACATGATTCATGACCGCAGTCATATTGACACCGAGAAATTCAATCCTGATTCAGCGCAGCTTGATGCCCTGCCCGTGCTGGATGCCGTGCGACTGATGAATCAGGAAGATCAGCGGGCGGTTGCCGCGGTGGGCCAACAGGCGGATACTATCGCCCGGGCGGTTGAACTGGTGGCCAGCGCGTTTTGCTCCGGCGGCCGGCTCATTTATGTCGGGGCGGGCACCAGTGGTCGTTTGGGCATATTGGATGCGGCGGAATGTCCGCCAACATTCTCCACCGATCCGGGGATGGTGATCGGCATTATCGCCGGCGGTTCAGCCGCCATACAGCGTTCCATTGAAAATGTCGAAGATGATTCAGAAGCCGGAGCGCGGGCTTTGCGCGATATTCACATCGGCAATCACGATGTGGTCGTGGGAATCGCCGCCGGCGGCACCACACCCTTTGTTCACGGCGCGATTGCCGAAGCCCGCACATGTGGGGCAAAGACGATTTTTCTCGCCTGTACCCGACGCGAACACATCACCACGGATGCCGATATGTTTATCTGTATCGAAACCGGCCCGGAAATTCTCACCGGTTCAACCCGCCTGAAAGCCGGCACCGCCACCAAACTGGTTCTTAATACCATCAGCACTCTGGCGATGACGCGCATCGGAAAAGTCTATGGTAATATTATGGTGGACGTGGACTGCCTGAAAAACAGTAAGCTTATTGATCGTGCGGTACGCATTATCATGCGTATTACCGGTATCAATCGCACCGACGCCACTGAATTACTGCAGCAGTCCCGGGGGAACGTGAAGCGTGCTGTCGTCATGCGCGTGCGGCACTGCGACGCGGCAACCGCCGATCAATTGTTGACCGCATCAGAAGGCCAACTCCGCCAGATTATCGGGACATGATCCCACATCTGATCAACGCCCCGCACGCTTCGCATCGCAATTATCCGAAAAAAAAAATTCTTTTTTTTCCTGTCCATGGGGTTGACATGCGTCGGTAATTTTATTAAAAGCGGTTTAAGGACAACCATGCGACGAAGATTCGTCGTGGTGAATCGCGAAATATATATTTCGCGATTGCTGCGCAGGCGGTGTGGCGAATAGCACCGACTTTCCGGTTGTCCCCAAAAAATAAGAAAAGGCAGGATCCTCGGTACGGGATCATGTTATTGTTGCGGCGATTCGCATTTTGCCATCGCTGTATCGTTATTGCGTTTTTTCGAGTTGCTGCTGTGGAGGCGATTTGAACATCATGGAATTAGTTCCCCCCGCAACCAATGCTCAACTGCGCCATGGCGCGGCGGTCGTACGCCGGCCGCTGCTGACCGACGCCGCCGCCATTCACGGGCTTGTTGAGGACTCCGAAACGCTGGATATGAACTCCCGATATTTGTATCTGCTGTTATGCCGTGATTTTGCGCTGACAAGTCGCGTAGCGGAAATAAATGGCGAGGTAATCGGATTTGTCACGGCGTATATTCCACCGGATCAGCCGAATGTGCTGTTTATCTGGCAGATCGCCGTTGCTCCAAGCCATCGCGGATGCGGCGTAGCAATGCGGATGCTGACGGATTTGCTGGCTGGCCTGCCGGAATCGCAGTCATTTACAATTGAGGCAACCATCACACCATCCAATATCGCGTCGCAGAATGTTTTTAAATCTCTGGCCCGCAGACTGGGCTGTGAGATACGGTCCGGTGACGGCTTTAATGAAGCATTATTCGCACCGGAGGCGCATGAAGCGGAACGCATGTTTTACATCGGACCGCTGGTAATCGGACCGGATAAATTGGGTGTACAAAAGAAGGAAGTAAAACCATGACAACTATTTTTGATTCACATGAGTCCAAGGTTCGCAGCTATTGCCGTGCGTTTCCCGCCGTTTTTAAAAACGCCGTTGGCGCAGAACTCTTTGATGAGTCCGGCCGGCGTTACATTGACTTTTTCGCCGGTGCCGGAACGCTCAATTATGGACACAACAATCCGTTGATCAAGCGACGAATACTGGATTACATCCAACAAGACGGCATCATTCACGGCCTGGATCTGCATACAACCGCCAAGCGGGCATTTCTGGAAACGTTTGAAAATATTATTCTTCGTCCGCGCCATCTGAATTATAAAATTCAGTTTCCCGGCCCCACCGGCACCAACGCCGTGGAAGCCGCGATGAAATTAGCCCGTAAAGTGACCGGGCGCAATGGAATTGTCGCCTTTACCAATGGCTATCACGGCATGACGGCCGGCGCGCTGGCCGCAACCGGTAACACCTATCATCGGCAAGTCAGTGGCAGCCTGCTCAATGGCGTGACATTCGCTCCCTACGACGGATACTTTGGTCCCGATGTTGATACGATCCAGTATCTGCGCAAACTCATCGAAGATGACAGCAGCGGCCTTGATAAGCCGGCCGCGGTCTTATTGGAAACGGTTCAGGGTGAAGGCGGCGTGAATGTTGCATCGTTCAAATGGCTGCAGCAGATTGAATCGCTGTGCCGGGAACATGACATTCTGCTGATTGTTGATGACATTCAGGCCGGCTGCGGCCGCACCGGCACTTTCTTCAGCTTCAAGCCAGCCGGCATCACACCTGATATTGTTACATTATCCAAGTCCATCGGCGCTTATGGTCTGCCGATGTCTCTGGTGCTGATGAAACCGGAGTTGGATTGCTGGGAGCCTGGCGAGCACAACGGCACGTTTCGAGGCAATAATCTGGCATTTGTTGCCGCTACTGAAGCCATCCGCATCTATTGGACGGATAACACGCTGAGTCTGGCCATTCAACATAAAGCCCATTTGTTGCGGCGACGGCTTCGGAAACTCTGCGATGAATTTCCCGCCCATGGCTTGACGGTGCGCGGTAGAGGATTGTTTGTCGGCATGGCCTTTGAACAATTTCCGCAGCTCGCCCGGCAGGTTTCGGCGGAAGCATTCCAACGTGGCGTGATTCTTGAAACCTGCGGTGCCCGCGATCAGGTTATTAAATTCCTGCCGCCACTGATCATTGAAGAAACCATGCTCGATGAAGGCCTGGAGGTTATCTCAGATTCACTGCGCACGGTTATGCAACAGGCAAATAACAACCCCGCCGGCGGGTTGCCGGATTCCATAGCACAGGAGGTTCATCCATGATTGTTCGCACCTTAGAGGAAATTATCGACAGCCCCCGTGATACCAAGGCTCCGACATGGTGCAGCCGCCGGTTGCTGCTGAAATCGGATGGTGTCGGCTTTTCCCTGCACGACACGCTGATTTACGCCGGAACCGAAACACTTATCTGGTACCGGAACCACATTGAAGCGGTCTATTGCATTGAAGGCACCGGAGAGGTTGAAGTGACCGACACTGGAACGATCTATCCGATCCGCGCCGGCACACTCTATACGCTCAACGGCCATGAGCGCCATCTGCTTCGGGCAAAAACCCAGATGCGCATGATCTGCGTATTTAATCCGCCGCTGACCGGCAATGAAGTCCATGATAAGCAGGGTGTATATCCACTGGAAACCGTGGACGCATCGTAGCGTCCGGGATCGGCGGAGACTTCATCACACACTTTTTTCAGGAGACACCAGCATGCAAGTACTTGAAGATATCTATCCTTCCCGCGTTTATGACCAGCCACGTATTACCTTGCGGCGCGATCCGGTTGTCTGGGCTGAAAGCAGCCGCGCGACAGCCGGCCCGCTGAGCGATCAGCAGATTGCGGAGTTCGTGGAGCGCGGCCACCTGTTTTTACCCGAGTTGTTCGATGCCGCGGAGGTCAAGCTCCTGCTGGATGACATCACGGCGCTCGGAAAGGACCGGGAAATTCAGCAAAGCCCGGCCTGCATTTACGAACCCTCACATGGCATTGTTCGCTCTCTGTTTAATATTCACAGCGTCAGCGATCTTTTTAACCGTCTGGTTGCCGACCGGCGGATAGCCACGGCGGCAATGCAGATTTTGGGATCCGGTGTTTACATTCATCAATCACGTGTAAATCTGAAGCCCGGATTTCATGGAGAACAGTTTTACTGGCATTCTGATTTTGAAACCTGGCACGTTGAGGACGGCATGCCACGCATGCGGGCGATCAGTTGTTCCATCCTTCTGACCGACAACAACCCATTTAACGGCCCGTTAATGATTGTTCCCGGTTCACACACCAAGTTTGTCAGTTGCGTTGGAAAAACGCCGGAGGAACACTATAAGCAGTCGCTGCGCAAGCAGGAGTACGGGGTGCCGGATACCGACAGTCTGACACAATTGGTCAAAGACGGGGGAATTGTGGCTCCAGTCGGAAAGGCCGGATCGGTGCTGTTTTTTGACTGCAATGTCATGCACGGCTCGTCCGGTAACATCAGCCCATGGCCGCGGAGCAATATGTTTTGTGTTTATAACAGCGTGGAAAACACTCTGGTGGAACCCTATGGCGGCACCGCCCCACGGCCGGAGTTTATCGCGGCGCGGCGGATTAAACCCGTGGTGCCGGTGGATTGTTTTCATTCCTGATGTAATCGCGATTGGCTGCGGGAAGGAAGTAATGCATGACACGCCAGCAAAAGCTTAATGCGGTAATAGCCGTTTTCGGCATTGTCGCAACCATTGTGATCGTGCAGATTCTGCACCACGGTGTCAATCGTGCTCGCGCGGGAAGTCTGCTGGCACAATTGAGGAAACAGGGCTATGTCCGGGTGGGTTTTGCGGATGAAGCGCCGTATGCTTATATCGATTCCAACACCGGAAAACTCACCGGGGAATCCCCGACGGATCTGCGTTATGTGATGAAAAAGCTGGGTGTCCCACATCTGAAGGGTGTGTTGACAAATTTTGGATCGCTGATTCCAGGATTGGAAGCGCATCGATTTGATATTATTGCCGCCGGCATGTATATCACCGCTCCACGGGCACAACAGGTATTGTTCTCGAACCCGACTTTTGCAATGGGCGACGGTTTTGCGGTGAAAAGGAACAACCCGCTGAAATTGCATAGTTTTGCGGATGTTGCCAAAAATCATCATACCCGCCTGGGCGTGGTATCAGGAGCGCAGGAATATCAATACGCCATTGAATCCGGCGTAACACCCGCTCAGATACGCGTATTTCCATCCGCCCCCACCGCATTGGCAGCCCTGCAGGCCGGAAGAATCGACGCGTACGCCGGAACGGCATTAACGGTTCGCCGTCTGGTCAAGCTGGCCAACGATCCAAATATCACGGTCGCCCGACCATTCACCAATCCGATCGTCAACGGGCACATTGTCCAGGGGTATGGGGCCTTTGCTTTGCGTAAACGTGATACCACCCTGTGCCGGGATGTGGACAAAGTTCTTAAACAATTTGTTAACTCATCGCAACATCTGAAATTAATTCAGCGATTCGGCTTTACCAGATCCAATTTACCTGGAGGCGTCACAGAACAGGACATCGTCCAGGGCCGGGTGAAATAACGTCGATATCACGAGGCGAAATGCATGCTGCACATCCTGCCCACATTGCTCCGCGGTGCTGTGGTTACCGGGGAAGTTACCCTCGGTGCGATAGTCGTGGCCAGCGTGTCGTCATCCTGTGCCGTCGCCATGCGACTCAGCGGCCTGTCGGCCCTGGATTGGCCGGCCCGTGTGTATATTGAAGTATTTCGCGGCACCTCCGCATTGATTCAGCTTTTCTGGGCATTTTACGCGCTGCCCCTGGTCTTACCGTTTCGACCGACGCCCATGACGGCAGCCATTGCGGTGCTTGGGCTTAATGGCGGAGCCTATGGGGCCGAGATTCTGCGCGGAGCCATACTTGCTGTGCCCAAAGGGCAACAGGATGCCGCCATCGCCCTGAATTTTTCTCCGGCCACCCGGATGTTCCGCATCATACTGCCGCAGGCGTTGCCGTTGATTATTCCGCCATTGGCCAATTTATTCATTGACATGTTGAAAAACAGCGCGCTGGCCGGACTCGTTCAAGTAACGGATATTACATTTCAATCACAAATTCTCCAGGAATCAACGCTGCGAAATGCCGAGGTATACGGTCTGGCACTGATTATCTATTTTGCCATGGCTCTGATCCTGGCGGGCGTTATGCGATTTCTGGAACGCTGCTTCAAATTCCCGCTTGGAGCGCGCGTATGACATGGAACTGGACGCTCGTCTGGCATATTCTGCCCATGATCCTGCGAGGCACGGTCATCACTGTTGAAGCCACCGTATTGGGTATGCTGCTGGCACTGCTGCTTGGACTGATCTGGGCAGGACTGCTGTTTTTGCCCAATCGCTTCATTTTCTGGCTGGTGCGATTGATCATAGAGTTTATTCGCGACACCCCACTGCTGATTCAATTATTCTTCTGCTATTACGTGCTGCCGGAAATCGGTGTCACAATACCGGCGCTTGTTACTGGAATCACCGTGCTCGGAATTAACTACAGCGCCTATACCGCGGAAGTTTATCGCGCAGGATTGCAAAATATTCCCGTCGGTCAGTGGAATGCAGCCAAGGCCCTTAATTTCACGCCATGGCAAACGTTTATACGGATTATCGTGCCGCAAGCCCTGCCCCCCATTGTTCCCGCCATGGGTAACAACCTCATTGCAATGTTTAAAGACACCCCGCTGCTTTCCACCATCACCGTCATGGAAATGCTCAATAGGGCCATGATTATCGGGGATAAGTCGTTCCATTACCTTGAGCCATTAACCTTGGTCGGGGTCTTATTTCTGCTTATGAGCCTGCTGGCGTCCGGGTTGATTGGTATTACGCAGCGGAAACTTCTGGTGCGGCGTTAACGGCATAATCGAATCGAATCAGGAAAACGGCAATATGAACAATGACCCGAGCATCGAATTTATTAATATCCGCAAGTCATACGGCACAAACACCGTTCTCGACGGACTGAATATGACCGTTTCCGCCAGAGAGCACGTGGTAATCATCGGCCCGAGCGGATCGGGAAAATCGACTATTCTCAAACTGTTAATGACATTGGAAAAACCGGACAGCGGCGAGATAATCATTGACGGCGAAAACCTGTGGCACCCCGCACGTGGGGGTCAAAACAGCGAAGCCGATCCGGCCCACCTTCGACATATGAGAAGCAAAGTGGGGATGGTATTTCAGCATTTCAATCTATTTCCTCATTTGCGCGTGCTGCAGAACATCACTGAAGCGCCGGTTCGGGTTCTGGCCGTGCCGCGTGCGGAAGCGAACCAGCACGCCAGGGAATTGCTGGATCGCGTTGGTCTGGCGGATAAATATAACGCGTGGCCCGCGGAACTTTCCGGAGGGCAAAAACAGCGCGTCGCAATTGCCCGCGCGCTGGCGTTGCAGCCCCGCATCATGCTGTTTGATGAGATTACCTCGGCTCTGGATCCGGAAATTGCCAGTCAGGTTCTGCAACTGGTATTGGATCTTGCCAGGCAAACGGATATGACCATGTTGTTTGTCACGCATCAGATGCACTTCGCCCGACAGGTTGCCGACCGCGTTGTATTTTTTGATCAAGGAAAAATTGTGGAACAGGGCACCGCCAACCAGGTGCTGGAAAATCCAGCCCAGGCGCGCACCCGTGAATTTCTCAGCAACATTCTCATGGCGTCGTAATAATCAATTCCCACATCTCGTTCTGATGAAGCCAGATTACGTCGGCATTCTGACGGATGAATTCGTCATGGACGGCGTGATTTTCGACTGATGAACGCCTGATCCGCCTCTTTCTCTTTGCTGACGGATTCGGCCGATTGGCATCGTTACCGCTTTTTACCGATGAGCTGTTCCGCGGACGCACGCTTTGATTGGCCATGATAATCCTCCATGACGAGATACGGGCAACCCCGCATGACAAACTTACTGCGGTGCGGGCAGCGTGCGTATGAATTCCACCAGATCAGCCAGCGATGGACTCTGTGCGCTGCGGACATAAAATCCGCTGGTGGCGGTTCCCATGCACAGTGCTTCCGCCAGATCGAGGCCCAAGAGCCGCCCGGCGACAAAGCCCGCATTGAAGTGGTCGCCGGCACCGGTGCTGATTTTGGGATGTTTGACGAACGGTCCGGCGAACGAGGCGGAACCGTTGGCATCGGCCGCCGCACCGCCGGAGCGCGGGTGAATCACGACAGTTCCGATATCCATTTTCTTTCGGATGGCAATGGCCAGCGATTCAATTTCCTTTTCAGGATCCGCGGAAACGGGAATATCCAGCGCGGTGGCCACCTGTGTGGCTTCTTTGAGATTTAAACCGAGAATAACGTGCATGAATGGTTTAAATACCTCAAGCACAGCCAAACCGGTTCGCAAATCTTCGCTCGTACGTTTTTCCGGATCAGCAAGATCAACAAACAAAATCCGGTCAGCGGGAGGTACTTCCGGAAGCACGTCCGCCGCCAGACGCCGCCAGATGTCATTCATATAGGGCAACATGGTCCAGTTGACGGTCCCCAGCAGCCGTGATGAAGCAACCAGGCTTACCATTTCATCAATGCCAATGCGTGAAACAAGGTTATCCCAGGTAATTTCGGCGGTGGGAGTGAGTTTCCCGAGCATTATTTTGCCGTCATCAAATTCCAGTGCATCGGTATGGCAGGCTTGGGCGATACTGAGAATTCTGGCCCGCTTTGCCAATTCATGGAAAACCGGATGAATATCCGGAAAGCCCAGACTTCCAATACACGTGACTCCCAGGCCAATGGCGGCCAGAGCATTGGCCATAATGGGGCCGTTACCGCCGAGTTTCTGTAATTTGACGACCACTTCGATATTGGCGCTTTGACCTCTGGCTTCTCGAATGCGGCCCGCAAACTGTTCAATGGTGGCAATGCGATCAAATTCACCGGCGCTGGCGCGTTTATCCACAACCTGCGCTATTTCATCAACAAAGCCGTCCAAGCCGATGACCGCCGCGATGGACGCCACATCCGCCTTGGCAAGTTTTCCCGACACCGCCAGACAGGTTGCCGCACGTGTTTGATCCGCCATACTTTCTCCGTCGATTGGATATCACAATTCCGTAAACTGCATCAATTCAATTGTCTCATGATGTTCCGGCAATGCCACAGCGTCATATTCCGCCAACCCCGCTTCAGACATCATATGCCGCACCGCCGCGGCATCATACGTTCCCGCAAGGTCCATTAGATCCCAGAAAATGCTGCCCGTCGAACGCGTATTGTCCAGCGGCGCAATGGCCTGCTTGAAGGCCTGAATCAGCCCGGCATGATTTTCAAAAACGCCTGACTTTTCCGCCCAGGTGCACACCGGTAAAGCCAGTGTCGCCTGAGATACCAGACCATCCGGCCGGGTGCTCAATACCAGCAGCGTTTCCAGGCCGACAAGAGCCGTCTCAAGTTCCTGATCGGCGTGACCCAATGGATCAGCCAGCACCAGAGCAGAACGAACCTGTCCCGCCCTGATTTTTCCAGGGACATCCACCAGTTTGCAGACATTGCCACCGAGTTTTGCCAGCACCTTTTCCGCACCTCGCCGGTTCGGGGCCTTTTCCGCATAGATGATATGGGTGACCGCTCCACTGGCGGGGTTCTTGAAAATCTGATCCTGACCGTCAATTTTCGGCTCGGTGACAACCAGCCAGGCTTGCGGGTCAATGCGGCGCATCCATTGCGCGGCGAGAAACATTTCCTCGGTTGAATCAAACGCATTGAGAATCAGCATGGTGGAGCCGGCGTTTCCGGCAGCCGCCTTTTTGACGGCTTGATCAAGTTGCCCGATGCCCTGTGCAGCCGACAATTCCTGCGGTACGCCTTTCGCCACGGGGGTCTGGAGTCGGTTGTTATGGACAAAATCCCAACCGTAGCGGATGTCATCGGAAATCCACCATTTGTTGACGTTCGCGTTAAAGCGGGGCTTAATGCGGTATACGCGTCCCTGATTATGTTCGATGAAAATATTTTCTCCGCCGCTGGAGAATGGTGAGATACTCGGCACCTTTTTCAAAAACCAGACCCGCTGGGTAAAAAGAAAATCTTTATCCAATAGCGCCCCGACCGGACAAATATCAATGACATTGCCGGAAAGCGGATTATCAAGCGACTTACCCTGAAAAACATCAATTTCCTCACGGTGTCCGCGGCCGAATACCGCCAGTTCACCGGTGCCGGAAATTTCGCGTGTAAAACGCACACAGCGCGTACACATAATGCAGCGGTCACTGTATAAGACCACATGTTTGCCGATGTCTTTCTTTGGCTTTTTTGCCTTGTCTTCTTCAAAACGGCTTTCCGACCGGCCATATTGATAGCTGTAATCCTGCAGATGGCATTCGCCGGCCTGATCACACACGGGGCAATCCAGCGGATGGTTCAGCAGCAGGAATTCCATAACCGCTTTTTGATTGGCAATTGATTTTGGTGAAATACTGTGAACTTTCATGCCATCAACGGCGGGAGTCTGACAGCTTGGCACAAGCTTGGGGACCTTAACGAGCTTGGCCGGATCTTTCGGATCGGGAGATTCAATTTCGACCAGGCATATCCGGCAACTGGCGACAATTGACAGGCCTTGGTGATAGCAATAGTGCGGGATTTCCATACCGGCATCAAGGCAGGCCTGAAGAATCATCTTTTTGCCTTCCCAGGCAATTTTCTTTCCGTCAACATCCATTGTGGGCATAAACATTACACCTTATAGCATTGCGACCGGATTCACTCACGGACGCGTTTCCCGCTTTCCGCGGCTTTGTTACACGGCCGCTGCCGCCTGTGCGTCCAGCGTTACACCCTGTACCTGATCCGATTTCAGGCGGGCCTTGAAATCTTCCGGAAACTTCTGCAGAAATGTCCGAACGGCCCAATTGGCACCGTCGGCCAGACCGCAAATGGTGGTTCCCGGCATGGACCCCATGCTTAATCCAACTTCCATCAGCAGGTCAAAATCATGCGGCTTGCCGTATCCGGCGACGATACGATTGAGCATTTTGTGCATCCATGCGGTACCCTCCCGGCACGGCGTACATTGCCCGCAACTCTCGTGGGCGAAGAAACGGACAATATTCCGCAGCATGACAACCAGATCCGTTTTATCCGTCATGACAATCACACCGGCTGTGCCGAGCCCCAGCACGTTGTATTTTCTGCCAATATCAAAATCCAGTTCCGCATCATACTGATCGGTTCCCAGCACGCCCATCGATACGCCGCCCGGAATCGCCGCACGGTATTTGCCGCCTTTAATTCCACCGGCATATTTCTCGATGAGTGTGGACATTTTAATGCCCAGTTCCTCTTCATAAACGCCCGGCTTGTTCACCAGACCGCTGACGCCAAAAAGTTTAGGCCCGGCGGAAGAAGCCGTCCCCATGGCCTTGAACCAGTCCGCACCATGCTCAATGATATATGGCAGACAGGCCAGGGTTTCCACATTGTTGATAATCGTTGGCTTGGCAAAGGCGCCGGCGATGGCGGGAAACGGCGGCTTGATGCGCGGCCAGCCGCGCTTGCCTTCCAGCGATTCCAGCAGACCGGTCTCTTCGCCGCAGATATAGGCTCCGGCTCCGCGATGCACATAGCAGTTATGCGCAATGTCGGTACCCGGAATCTTCTGGCCGAAAATCCCCCTGGCATAGGCTTCTTCCAGAGCCTTTTCCAGAATCCTGGCCTGCCGGTGGTATTCACCACGTATATAGATATAACTGACCGCGATACGGTTGGTATACGCCGCAATGGCAATACCTTCGAGCAACACATGCGGATCATAATCGGTCAGATATCGGTCTTTGAATGTACCCGGCTCGGATTCATCAAAATTTACGGCCAGATAACGCGGGTGAATATCCTTGGGCAAAAATTTCCATTTGGAACCACACGGAAAACCCGCTCCACCGCGCCCGCGCAAATTGGAATCAATGACCAGTTGGATGATCTGATCGGGCGTCATGCTTTGCGCTTTACGGAGAGATTCATACCCTCCGGTGGCAATATATTCTTCTATGTTAATGAGTTTGCGCTTCGCGGGATCATCCGGAATACGCTTAAGCAGAACTGGTCCGGCAAACGCCATAATTTAACCTTTCCTTTAACCGTTCACGCACGGAAGTCTTACCCTGTTTACCCAAAGACAACCGCGGGTTTTTATCCGCGGCGGTGTATGCAATTCACCGCCTGATCAGTGCCCCGCGGCAGGATGATCGGGCAGGGCCTGCAAATGCGAGGCAAACGCGTCGGGCTTGATACAACCGTGCAGGTCTTCATTCACCAATGCGCATGGAGCCTGCTCACAGGCTCCGAGACATTCAACTTCAAAAACGGTGAATTTATTGTCTTCCGTGGTTTCACCGGGTTCAATCCCAAATACGTCCCGAATCTTATTCAGAACCGCCTGATGACCGCAGAGTTCGCATGAAATAGACCGACATACATTGACAACATATCGGCCCGATGGCTGCAGGCGGAATTCTTCGTAAAAGGTTACCGCGTCCTGAACCTGCGCACGACTGATGCCCAGAAACTCGGCTGCTTCATCAATGGCCTGCGGCGCGATATAGCCGTAGGTGTGCATGATGGTGTGAAACAGCGGCAGCAGTGCCGCCTGCTTACGCGGATAGCGCGGAAAATATTTCTGTTCAATGTGTGATTTAATCTCAGCGGTGAGGTAAGGCTCACTGCGCGTGGGTTGGTACTGCTTCAGGCGGTCTTCAACAATCCAGGCCATAACTTTCCTTGCGTTTAACGATCCAATTCCGCGGCGATAATATTCAATGAACCTAAAACGGCCACCACATCTGATATGGTGTGTCCTTCCATCATTTTAGGTAATACGCTCAAGTGAATGAACGA
Organism: Planctomycetota bacterium; assembly: GCA_021810145.1. GTDB lineage: Bacteria > Planctomycetota > Phycisphaerae > WQYP01 > WQYP01 > JAMDCX01. The sequence continues at coordinate 67,360 of JAJZJL010000001.1, forward strand.
TGGCGGCCGGCACCGCGCCCGCCACGGATTTTTTCCGCCCTCGCTGACAATATAAAATCCCTGCTCACCGTTGGCGGTTTCGCTGCAACCATAAACCTCACCGACCGGCGGCTTGAACCCACGGTTGGTCATTACCAGTTCAAAGTGTTGAATCAACCCTTCGATGGAACCATACACGTCCGACTTTGGCGGCAATATATCTTTACCTTCCGGGCTGACGTTCATCGAACCGCCGGGAATATCATCGATGAGCTGCCGGATGATTTCGATGGATTGTTTCATTTCTTCAAGACGCACGAGATATCGCGCCAGCACATCACCGGTTTTCATGATGGGCACTTTAAATTTCACCGCCGGCGCGCCTTTGCCGTCCCAGTTATCCTGAAAGCAGAAATAAGGATCATCTTTCCGCACGTCCCGCATGACCCCACTGGCTCTGGCCACGGGACCGCTGAGGCTCCAATTGACCGCCTCTTCACGGGAAATAATGCCGATGCCCTGCGTACGGTCGATGAATATGCGCAGACGATTGAGCAGTTTCTCAACATCATCAATGGCCCGAGGCAGGGATTCATTGATAAATGCCTTAACCAGCGGACGAAACACATTGTCATCGGCGTCCTTCATCGTACCGCCGACGCGGTTCCAACTGGTATGAAATCGCGATCCGGTCACATATTCCATGATGTCGTAAACACGTTCGCGTTCATTAAATCCAAAGAGGAACGCCGTGAATCCGCCGAGGTCCAACGCCGCGGCACCAACGCAAAGCAGGTGACTTTGAATGCGAGCCAGTTCGCCGAGGATGGTGCGATAAACTTTGCACCGGGGTGTCGGATCCACGCCAAAAAGCATTTCCACGGCCCGAATCCATGCCATTTCATTGCCCATGGGAGCCAGATAATCCATTCGATTAACGATGGTCATGTACTGATTGAAGTCCAGTACTTCGGCGTTTTTTTCAAATCCACTGTGCAGATAACCGATAATCGGAACAACTTTGACCACCCGCTCGCCATCGATTTCCATCACCAGACGAATGACCGTATGCGTAGCCGGGTGCTGCGGACCAAAATTAAGCGTCCAAAGATTGGAATTGTCCGAAAGTTGAGGGGTTGTCATGGGGTCATCCATCAACATGGAGACTCCCTTTTCCATTGTGTATGGCATGTCCAGAACTCCAGCACAGCATTGGTCCCGCGAGCACCCGCGACTCGGCAAGGACCGGGTGGCCTGCAACAGGCACTTCACCCCTGACTTACTACCTTGTGATGTTATTCACAAACCCCGCCTTGAGCAAGCGAAGCAGGGTAAAACAGCGATTTTTTTTACCATTGATGCGCTTCACTTCGGCTTCCGGTGCCGAGCCGTTCCAGAAATCCGTTCCCTCCCGTACGAAGCATGCGGAAGGTAGGGTCTTTACGGATAAAACGGGCATGAAATTTAACGCTGTGCACGGAAATAGCACCGGTAACGTAAAGCCGCGGCAGGCGCCAAATGAAGAAATCATTGCAAGAATGATCTCGCGGCATCGTGGAGGCGTCAAAACCCGATCCACTATCCACCTGCCGCAGCCAGAGAGCGTTATACAAATGTTTGCTCGAACTTATCCGATACCGGAATAGCTCTGAAACCCGACATATACGTTTACCGGTTGGGCTATCCTTTATTCCAATAGCGGGCCCCGTATACGGCATGTTCGCCAAGTTCTTCTTCAATACGAAGAAGCTGGTTGTATTTGGCAACACGATCGGAGCGGGCCGGAGCACCGGTTTTGATCTGGCCGCAATTGGTCGCAACGGCAATATCCGCGATGGTGGAATCTTCGGTTTCACCGCTGCGGTGGCTCAATACGGCGCTATAGCCGTTGCGCATGGCCAGATCCACGGCCTCAAGGGTTTCGGTCAGCGTGCCAATCTGATTGACTTTCACCAGAATACTGTTGCCGACACCAAGCTCGATACCCTTCTGGAGGAACTTCGGATTGGTAACGAAAATATCGTCGCCGACAAGCTGAATTTTCTTACCGAGTTTTTCAGTAAGTGCTTTCCAGCCATTCCAATCGCCTTCGGCCAAACCGTCTTCCAGTGAACGAATGGGATATTTGTCCGCCCAGCGCGACCAGATTCCGATCATATCATCGGCCGACATGTAGTTATTTGGATCGCTCTTGAAAAGTTTGTATTTCTTCTTGCTGTGATCCCACAATTCGCTGGCCGCGGGATCCAGAGCGATAAACACGTCCTTGCCGAGCTTGTAGCCGGAAGCTTTCACCGCCTCGGCAATGACTTCCAGGGCTTCATCATTGGATTTCAGACTCGGGGCAAATCCGCCTTCATCGCCAACGGCTGTGCTGAGACCCTTTTTATGCAGAACCTTTTTCAAGGTGTGATAAATTTCCGTTCCCATTCGCAGCGCATGGGCGAAATTTTTGGCACCCCATGGCTGAATCATAAATTCCTGAAAATCGACGTTGTTGTCGGCGTGTTTGCCGCCATTGAGAATGTTCATCATCGGCACCGGCAATACGTTGGCGAACGTGCCGCCGATATACCGATACAGCGGCAGGCCACTGGCGGCCGCTCCGGCTTTGGCCACAGCGAGCGACACACCGAGAATGGCATTTGCGCCGAGTGTCGCCTTGGTGGGCGTACCGTCGAGTTCGATCATCAGGCGGTCAATGTGTTCCTGATCGCGCGGATCAAGGTCAATGAGTTCCGAAGCGATTTTGGTGTTGACATTTTCGACGGCTTTGCAAGTGCCTTTACCGCCATAGCGTTTCGCGTCGCCGTCCCGCAATTCAACCGCTTCATTTTCACCGGTTGACGCGCCGCTGGGTACCGCCGCCCGGCCGATGGTGCCGTCATTGAGAATCACATCAACTTCAACGGTGGGATTACCACGGGAATCAAGAATTTCACGGGCGTGGACATGTTCAATACACAGGTTCATCGTAGGCTCCAATTCACGGTCATACTCCATCCGGTGGTCATACAGCCCAAACCGGAAAACGATAAATTAGCATACTTTCAGAGTTTTAGCCAAGGTTGGATCAGAACAATTAAAAAAATGCGGTTCACGGCATACATCTGGCAACCGTAATTGAATTTCTATTCTTTGGAATTCACCGGCGGGAGGAGAGCACGATTACGACCTGTCTAATCTGCTGCACATCCGTGCGCGGCGTAATTTCCAGGCTCCAACGCAGACTCGTACGCGAGGATTGATGCACAGATTTAACAACACCGATAACCGCCCCGGCAACCGCCTGTGGCCATTCGTTGTCATTAAGCTGTACCAGATCGCCCGGCTTGGGGGCCATGGCATGAATGGATTGATCCAATTCACAACGCATGCGGCCCGGGCCGGCACCTTCAATAAGGGCCTGCGGAGCGATGCTGATCAAACCGGCGCGCACCGGACGGCTGATGGCGGCAATTTCTTTCATCATGGGATCGGTCAGCAAACGCACCGTACAGGTTTCCGGTCCAACATGGGACACACGCCCAATAACCGCTCGATTGGCCAACACTGCATCCCCAATGCGAATTTCCTTGTCATCGCGCCAACCCTGATCCAGTGTGCACTGATCACCGCTTCCCGTGGAAAATCCGTCGATACTGGCCGCTCTTAACCGCTGGACGGAAAGGCCCGGAAAATTCTGATGAATCACACGCGTTTCGCGCAGAAGCTTTTGCAGGTCACTGATGCGTGTGACCAGCATGGCGATTTCATTTTGATAACGAACACGCAGGGCGTTTACCCGGCTGCTGGAATTTTGATGCGGATGCAGAAACCGATTAACGCCGGTTTGCAGGCCGGTAAAAATGGATGAAAACGGGGCGACGAAAGTTCTAACGGCGTCAGACGCGATTCCACGCGGACGATTAACCACTTGCGGGTGCCGGGCCCCAACGACTACCGTAGCCAAAGCTGCGAAGTTAAGTATCCAGAACCACTTTCGCGGAGTCATTTTCATCATGCCTTCCTCCGGAAAGCATACGGGAACGGTCGGCTGTTTAACACGTCAGACAGCCTGGCGGGCTGCCGCTGGGCGCGGCACAGGGGACTGATCACATTTCGTCGGTGTCTGATTCCAAGGCTTCCTTGAGATCTTCCAGATTTTCCAGCAGTACGTTGGTTCCGCGTGCCACGCAGGTCAACGGATCTTCCGCCAGGCGCACCGGCAGGCCGGTGGCCTGCGAAATAACCTTGTCAATTCCCCGCAGCAGGCTGCCGCCACCGGCCATGGTGATGCCGGTTTCCACCAGATCGGCTGCCAACTCCGGTTCCGCCCGTTCGAGCGTATGGGTAACCGCATCAATGATTTTACCGATCGGCTCAAGCAGCGCCTCGCGGATTTCCTCGCTGGTGATGATGCATTTGCGCGGTAAGCCGCTGATCATATCCCGCCCGCGGACTTCCATGGTCGTTTCCGGGCCAACGGTGCTCGCGGAGCCGAGTTCGATTTTTATGCGCTCCGAAAACTGCTCACCAATCATCAGGTTATATGTCTTTTTCATGTGGTTGATGATGGCTTCATCAAAATTATCACCGGCGGTACGAATGGATTCGGACACCGCCATATCGCCCAGACTGATAATGGCAACTTCCGTCGTGCCGCCGCCGATATCAACGATCATGCTGGCGGTCGGCTCACGAATCGGCAGGCCCGCACCGATGGCGGATGCCATCGGTTCGCTGACGAGATAAACACGACGCGCTTCAGCCTGCAGGGCGGAATGAAATACCGCCTGCTTTTCAACGGCGGTTATGCCCGATGGGATGGCAATGACAACGCGCGGTCGCACAAACCGGCGCCGACCATGCACGCGGCGAATAAAGTACGTGAGCATGGCTTCAGTGATTTCAAAATCGCTGATTACGCCATCTTTAAGCGGTCGAACGGCGGTAATATTTCCCGGCGTTTTGCCGAGCATTTCCTTGGCAACTAGACCAACGGCATTGCCGTTGTGCAAAACAATATTTGTCCCTTTTTTAACTGCAACCACCGAAGGTTCGTTGAGAACAATACCCTGCCCGCGCACACACACCAACGTGTTGCACGTTCCAAGGTCTATGCCCATATCGAGGGAAAACCAACCCAGCATCGAATCAAAAAACACGCCAAAGCGCTCCGCGACAGAACCTTGAACAGGCCGGTTACGGCAAACACTGCATCCTTGTGCGTCGCCGAACTCGGCCCTCCCTGCTCCCTTCCGGCCTGACAATAACATACCATATTATCGGAATTAGCGATATTGGCGAAAGTGGATCGCCCAATGTCTTCGCCACCTTATCCATGCTAATGCCGTACTCCGGTTGGCTGGCGCTGCGACTTTCCGGAATATATCTATGGCGGCCATTTTACTTAGAAGCCAATCATCGTTTTATATTCAATGGCGATGTAAATTAAGGATCCCAAGGTCGCTAAGAAGCCGATAATTGCCAACGCTGTATACACATTGGGCTGCGGCCGTACGGTAATTCGGGCGGGTGGGTTTACTCGTGACATGACGACTCCCGACAAATCAAAAAATCAATTCTTAACCGCACGGCTTCCAGGTACTACCCCAGAAGCAACTCGCTGCGGTATCCGCAGCACACACTGGCGTGCGGAACAACAACCAACCGCATATTAAGCCGAATCCATTTTCGGCTTAAATTCCGGATCATCAGACGCCCGGGCCGCTCATGACCATTTCGTTTGGTGCAATGGTCGTGCCCGGAGCCTGCAGCGATACCACGCCGACAGATTCAGTGGCATCAGCCTTTTGTACTACCACATCGCCGATGTAGCGGCCATTGGAATAAATGGTCAGGCGGGTACCTTTACCCACCCCGTCACGCGTACCCAATGAAGCACTGACATAGGTATGGCCATTATAGCTGGCGACTTTCAACACCGTTCCGTTGACCTGTACGGATGTTGGCACACCCGCCACCGCAGTGGACAAAGTGGTGGATGTCGGGCTGGAGGTTTTAGCAGCCACTTCCATTTTCGACATCTGCCGATGCAGCGACGCCACGCTCTCCTGGAGAACCTGGATGGTCTGTCGGGCGATGTTGCGCTCGTTGGTCAGTTCGGTAATACGGCGACCCAGTTCGGCATTTTGATTCACATACGTCAAGAGCTTCGGCCGCATCGCGTCAAGAACGGTATTCTGCCCGGCAACCTGCTTGTTGAGAGAACTGACCGTACTGGTCAAATCTGTGATGCTGGTCTGCAACTGGCTTTTTGCCACCCGCAACTGCGCGATGGTTGTCTGGTCATCAGCAAGCTTGGATTGCAGATCAAGGATCGTATTGTTCAAACGGCCGGCCTTTTCCGCACCCTTCTGAAGCGCTGCGGTAAGTTGTGTCTGCAGATTGGTGTTGGCCTGCTGGAGTTGGGTCGTCATGGCCTGCGCCGCAATCTGCGCTTTTTGCGAACTCGCCACCTGACTGCGATAGTTCTGTTGCTTATCGGCAAACAAAATAACCAGAACGGACAGGACCAGTGCCAGCACAAGCTGCAAGAGCACAAACGTTTTTGTTAGAGTATTCAAGAGGGCCTCCTGTGGGTAAACAAATCCAAATCAGACCACGTCAACTTCATGCCAAAGCAAAGACTTTACTCTGACTTTCTCCCGCCATAATTCCAGAAGTTTAATAGCCGGCGGCAACCTGTCAAGGAAAAAATGAACAATCGGACAATTCACGGCTCTTTTTTCGCACCCACAAAACTGTTGTTTAACTGAAAACCGCTTTCGCAATCATTCATTTCCCTCTTCAACCGTGCGGCTTTCATTGCTCTGATCGGATTCTCTCATCATCGGCACCGGCGTTTGATTCAGAACCAGGAAGTTCAAGCACAAAACATAAAAAATTTCAGCGGCCGAAGAAATCAACGCTCCGCGCCAAGGCCGATCGCAATTCGCTGCGCGGCACGATGCGATCGATAAATCCCTTGCTTAACAGGAATTCGGCGCGTTGGAACCCTTCCGGCAATTCCATGCGAATGGTGTTGGCTATTGTCCGTGGTCCGGCAAAGCCGATCATTGCTTTTGGCTCGGCAAAAATCAGGTCGCCAAGCATTGCAAAACTCGCCGTTACACCGCCCGTCGTGGGATCCGCCAGCACACTGACGAATAAACCGCCATGACGATGATGCCGCGCCAGCGCCGCCGAGGTTTTCGCCATCTGCATAAGACTGATGGTACTTTCCTGCATACGCGCCCCGCCGGAACATGAAATGATCACAACCGGCAGATGCTCAGCCGTGGCACGTTCCACCGCACGCGTGATTTTTTCCCCCACCACCGCCCCCATGGAGCCGGCCAGAAAGGTAAAATCCATGGCGGCCAGAATGATCGGACGGCCCTTGACGAAGGCTCGACCTGTTAACAAGCCATCTTTGGAACCGGTAATTTTTTGTGCTTCCGCCAGTTGTTGACGATAGGCTTTTTTAGCTGAAAAGCGGAGTTGATCTGTGGGAGCAAGCTGAGAATCCATTTCTTCAAAGGATCCGTCATCGGCCAGCATGGCGATGCGCTGGCGCGCTGAAACACGAAAATGGTGCTTACAGCCGGGACATGTGTGAAAGTTTTCTTCCATTTCCTTGCGAAAGATCATCTGGCTGCATCCGGGGCACGCCAGCCAAAGCCCCTCTGGCACATTCACGTGCTTGCGGGCTGGAGCCAGATTAAGAGAGTTATTGACCGGTGTTGATGTCTGTTGCGCCATAGTCATCTGTGTCATCTTGTTTTCCTTATGCCATCCATTGCCATTCAAGTATTGCCCATCCTGCGATTATTATAAATCGCCGACAATGCCCGATAACCACACACCCCGCTTCGGTGGCTTTGGTTAAGGTGCTATGATAAGACTCTCAAGGCTGCAAGGCAATACTTTTTTTTCATTCCATTAACATTGACCATGAACAGGATGCCGTATTTTTCGCTTTTTAACATATTTTTCCAGCCCAAGGCAAAAAAATCGGCTAGTTTTTTCTTTTTACGAATATTTCGATTTTATTTATCGGATGTTAGAATATCATTGAAATTTTGGCGGTTGAGCGTTGGCTTTCCTGCAATTTGAAAATTAACGTATCCTTATACACATGACCAGTACCATTTTATCTCGGTATCGTCTCTGGATTTTCGGCACCGCGCTGATCGTGGTATTCATGCTCACTGGCCTTGGGACCGGCATGTGGTTACTGTTCACCGGATGGGAAAACGGCAGAATTGCCCAGGCGTCGCTGCGCTCAGAACTTCTGGCCCAGTCGCTGCTGGCTCGCACGGCGCCGGCCAGAAACCGGTTTAAGGGATATTTGCTCTGGGCACGCCCCACCCTGGCTCTTATTTCCGAACATCTGAATTCATACCGGCATGTCGCCTATGTTCTGGTATGGAAGAGTAATGGAACGGTGGTGTTTCTTGCCACCAGGAATGCAGGACATTGGCAGATTGATTCCTCCTTTCTCGGCCATACACTTGACCCCACGCACTGGCCGAGTCCGGTCAGTACCGGCCTGACCCTGCGAACCATTGACCAGGCACCGTGGCAAACGTATGCACGTAGTTACATTGATACACAAATGCCGTTGAACTGGCCCGGAACACAGGCCATTTTGAGTGTCGGCTATCGTGCCGCAACATTTAATGCCGGTTTCTTTCATGATCTGCATCATGCTATTTTCATCCTGGCGCTGGGAAACCTGCTGACCGGGCTGACGCTGGCTATTCTGGCACTGTGGATCAAACAGCGATTTGATAAAAGCCGTGAACAATATGCCAGAACACTTCTGGCCCGCACCAGTCTGCTTAGCGAACGCGGCATGCTGGCTTCGGTGCTGGCCCATGAAGTGCGATCTCCGCTGACGGCGTTGCGATTTAATCTTCACTTCATGCACAGTTTATTGGATTGTCCGAACAGCGATCCCGCACGCCATGCGGAACTTCTTCATTCGTGCGAACGCGAAGTGCGCAGGCTGGATCTCATGCTGGATGACTTTCTTACCCGTACGCAGATTGTCGGTCAGTCGCGCGAAAGTTCACTCAACACCGTCGTGACCGAAGCACTGGACTTCCTGAAGCCCGCGCTGGCCAATCAGGATATTCGTGTTATTACACACCTGGACCCCACGGATCCGCATGTATCAATCAGCTCTGATGAATTGCGACAGGTGCTGCTGAACTTGTGTACCAACGCCCAGGAAGCCATGCCAAGATCAGGTTCGCTGGTCATTTCGACTCTTGCCGAACCGGAAAATGCCGTATTGCTCGTGCGTGACAGCGGCAAAGGCATCGCACCGGATGTTCAGGAACGGTTATTCGATCCCTTTTTCACCACGAAACCGCGCGGAAGCGGATTGGGGCTGGCTCTGGTGCGGCGCGTGGTGACAGGAGCCGGGGGCGGTGTGTTCTTTGAAAGTCAGTTGCAACACGGAACAACTTTTCGCATTGTTCTGCCCCGCGCCATGGCTACAACGGCTCAGGCCGGCAGCGGTACGGATAACTTCAGTGAAATGACAGCCTTGCACGCCACGCTCAACGCGCCAGTGCTGGAATCACCACATTCAGATAAGGGGTCTTAAGATGATGGAAAACCCTCCCCGTCAACGGGGCAGGATATTACTGGCGGAGGATGATCAAAGTGTATTGGACGCTTTGACCATGGTGCTCAAGCACGCCGGTTATGAAGTGCTCCCGGCCCGCACGGGCCGGGAGGCTCTGCGCATGTTAGGCGCAGATATTCAGCTGTTAATATCTGATTTATGGATGCCGCAGATGGATGGCCTGGCTCTGCTGGACGAAGCCCGCCGCACCGTACCGGCCTTGCAGACAGTCATCATTACCGGCAATGCCACCGTACCCAGCGCCGTGCGGGCCATGAAACTTGGGGCCTTTGATTATCTCACCAAGCCTTTTACCCCGCCGGACCTGCTTGACGTGGTGGAGCGGGCCATGGAACAGGGACGGCTGAACAAAGACTTAAACGCACTGGCGGCGGAAATCAGTGATACGCAAATCGAAACCCTCATCGGACGTTCTCCAGCCATGCTGGACGTTGCGCAGTGCATACGCCGTGTTGCCCCCTTTAAAAGCACCGTGCTGGTGGAAGGCGAAAGCGGCACCGGCAAGGAACTCGTTGTGCGCGCCATTCACCGGCTAAGCACGCGAAAAGATAAGCCTTTCATCGCTTTCAACTGTGCCGCCGTGCCGGCCAATCTGGTTGAAAGCGAGCTGTTTGGCCATGAACGTGGTGCTTTTACCGGAGCCGATGCGAGAACGGCCGGGTATTTTGAAGCGGCCAACGGTGGAACGCTTTTTATTGATGAAGTCGGCGAACTTGAGCTTTCCATTCAAGCCAAGCTCCTGCGAGCCTTGGAATCCGGTTATGTCATGCCGGTAGGATCCACGCGGGAAAAGGCGGTGGATGTGCGCGTGCTGGCCGCGACAAACAGCAATCTGGCCAAAGCGGTTGAGGAAAAGCGGTTTCGCGCAGATTTATTTTATCGCCTGAATGTGGTCCGCATTGAATTACCTCCGTTGCGAAAACGCCCGGAAGATATCGCATTGCTTACCACCTCCCTGGTACACCGCCTGGCCCATGAACATCACCTGCCGGAGCCAACCGTTACGCCATCAATGATTGCAACCATGCAGCGTTACGACTGGCCCGGCAATGTACGTGAACTGCGCAACGCTCTGGAAAGTATTCTTGTATTGCAACAGAAACATATATTGACCGAAGCCGATTTGCCGCAGCATATCCGTAATCCCAATGCTCAGAACCGCAACACCGGTCTGGATCTGGATCGCGCCGAACGTGACGCCATTGAAACGGCATTGCGCCAGCATCACAATGATCGTACGGCTACAGCAAACGCCCTTCGCATCAGCGTGCGCACGCTGTACCGGAAGATGTCACGTTACGGTTTAACCTGATACGATATTCATATATCCGACATAATCGTTATGATAAGTGTGCCGGAAAGTTGATGAATTACCTTTAAAAAGGAAAATCATGAGTCGAGACAAAGCATCCAAACGCCATAAGCGCCGGGCAACCGCCGCTGCCAGTCCGGTTGCCGCGCCGCGTCCCGATCCAGAATCACTGGAAATTGTGCTTTGGCCGGATCCGGTTTTAACGCGTCGGGCGGGGGATGTGGAAAAAATTGATTCGTGGCTGCTGCAGGTTATCGAACGCATGAAACAACTCATGGAAAGCCACGAAGGCGTGGGGTTGGCGGCACCGCAGGTTGGTTTGCCCCTGAGGCTTTTCGTCATGGCGGAAAAAGCCAAGGCGGATCAAGCCATCGCGGTCATTAATCCCGTTCTGGAATTGGGATCCGAAACGCTGGAAGCTGAAGAGGGATGCCTGTCCCTGCCGGGCATACGCGGGCAGGTCATACGGGCTAAAAGCGTCACCCTGACTGGTTACGATGTAAAAGGCGGTCCGGTTTCCATGCCCCTGGAAGATTTTCCGGCGCGCATCGCACAGCATGAAAATGACCATCTGGATGGCGTATTAATTATTGCGCGAATGTCTCCCTCCGCCCGAATCGCACTTGGCAAAAAGCTGCGCGACCTGGAGGCCCGGGCCGGGTGAACAATCGGTCATATCCAGTCTGGTAAATTTGCTTGCACCAAAAACAACGCCTGCGGCACACCGGATTCCGCTTCTGATACAAATTTAATGCGGCGCGTGAACACCGCGAATCATCGTCTGCAATTCCCGATAATCAATTTTACCGGTGCCTAAAACCGGCAATTTTTCCATTCGCAAAATGCTGCGGATATGGTGCAACCCGGAAAGGCCCGCATTCCGAATGGCCGCATTGACTTCGGAGCGATCCAGATTGTGTGTGGTTACCAGCAGGAGTTCAGGCGTGTCCGTTTCCATTGCCGCAATGACAGCCAACGCCGGGCCGGTGTCCGCCGACGATGGAAATTGTCGCTCCAGAACTTCTTCAATTGCCGGAAGAGAAATCATTTCTCCACCCAATTTAATAAAGCGCTTCAGCCGTCCAACAAAGGTCAGCACACCGTCCGCATCGGCCTTGACCAGATCGCCGGTACGATACCAGGTTTCACCGGACCATTGCACGAATGGTGAGGTGGTCTGATCACCCAGATAGCCCTTAAAAATACTCGCTCCGCGCACCAGCAGCATCCCCGGTTGGCCCGGGACGCAGCGTTGCTGTGATTCTTCGTCAATAATGGCCCAGTGAATGGAAGGCAACGGCGTACCAATGCTGCCGGGACGAATCGCGTCTTCCCTCGCCACGGACACAAAGGGAGAACATTCCGTAATTCCATAACCTTCCAGAATGGACGCCCGCGGACATGCCTTTTTGAGAGAATCGTACACACTCTGCGGACACTTTTCCGCACCCGTTACGCAAATCCGCACGGATGCCAGAGAATCCTTACCGCTGGCCCGGACAATATTGGAAAGAAATGTCGGCGTGCCCAGTAGAATCGAAGCACGATAATTTTCAATCGTGCGCACCAATGCCGTGACCTCATTGGGATTTGGGTAATGAACCACTTTGGCACCCGATAGAATCGGCAGGAGCATCGCCGCGTTCAACCCAAAGGAATGAAATGGCGGCAACATTCCCAGAAAGCGATCATCCTGCCGAATGTGAAAACTCGCCAGGGCGTCCCGCATGTTGGTTAACAGATTTTCGTGGCTAAGCGGAACCGCCTTGGGCAGTGATTCCGATCCGCTGGTAAATAAAATCACGGCGGCTTCGCCGGATACCACCTGATCCAATGAACGCCAATACAGTCGTCCTTTGAGCGCCGCAACAACTTTCGTCCATTTTCCTATTGCGCCGGCCAGTTTTTCCAGCGGCACCATTCGATCGTTTAACGCTGAGAGATCAATACCCTGCACCTCCAGACGGCTTAAAAGGGCCTGCGCCGTCAGCACCCTGCTGACGGCGGTCATTTCCAGACCATGCTGAATGTTGCGAAGCCCCGTGGTCCAATTCACCATCACAGGCGTTTTGCCGGAAAACAGCACCGCCAGAAATACGGTGTCCGCCGCCACCGAAGCCGGCAGCATGATGCCCACGCGTTCGTCCGGGATTTTCTTTATTTCCTCGCGCAAGGCGAAGATCGAGGTAATCAATTCACGATAACTCCGGCTGCCCCGCTGAGTATCAGCCACCACAACCTGATCCGGATGCAATCGAGCCTGCTTCAGAAATACTTCCTGAATGGTGTTGCCTTCCGCCAATTGCACGCGTGCCGATCCAGTGTTGGCCAGCCAACGCCGTTCAGGCGGAGGTACGCGCGGATCTTTCGTTCCGGCGGCAAGCTTACCACACGCCGCCAGCATCACATCACCAACTGTTTCCAGCGATTCCACCGCCCCCACCGTTACGCCAAATTCCCTCTCCAGCCACGCAATTAAATCCATAATCGCCAGACTGTCCAATCCTAAATCCCGAGCCAGTTGTTGATCCGCGGTGATCGGGTTAATGCCCGTCAATGCACCCAGATACCGGCAGACAATTTGTTCGGTCGCCGGAGCAATGGCTTCCGAATGCGAGCGCACCATTTTGGGCGATGCGGGAATATCCCGCTCCCCGGAGCGGTCCCAAACGCTATAGGGAACATATCGTGCCGCCGGCGCTTCCTGATTATAAAAGCATTCCATATACCGGTTCATTTCCGCCCGGTCTCCGCTGCGCGGAAAATCTTTTGGCTCGGTCAACGTAATATTAACCTGTCTCCTGGGAGCAAAAAATATCCCACTGGCCAGTAAATCCGGCAAATGGGCTTTAAATGCCCGGCCCAGCCGGGGGGCCATACCCGCGCCCCATCCAAAACTGCTGCCCCATAAACCTGTTGTCCGCACCAATACCACGCGTACTTCCGGCAACCGGGCTAAAATGCGTTTCACCGCACTGGCACTGCCCAAATCAGTCGTCTGCTCCCGCATTAATCGCCCGGCAGGATACAGCAGTACATTATCGCCCTGCCGCAAGGCCTCTACGCAACGATCAATGGCGCGCTGCACACGATCCGTCTTTCCCGCTTCGATACCGGACATTTCCGGTATTGGCAGAACGCCAACGGTGCCGGCCAATGTTCTGACCAGCGGATGGCGAATCTGATCTTCCGCGGTTAACGGGCGTACCGCAAAGCTTTCGTGCAGATGGGCCACCATAATGACCGGATCAATCAATGCCGGATGATTCGGCAGAAAAAGAATCCCAACCCGGCCTTTTTCTTTAATCTCCGCCGCACCATTCACAGTCACACGATATCGCAGGCGCAGCACCAACCGTGCAACGCGGCACAATAGCCGTCCCACCCATTTTGTTGACCCGCCGGAATTTCCGCCGGCCGTTCGCGCAAAGGCAATCGCGGTCATCGCCGTCGCGACAATTGTCAGCACCCCGCAGGCAAGAAACACTTGCGTTGGTATCAGCAGTTTTTGCAACGGTATATACAACATACTTCCCATGAGAATACCAGCAAACGAAGCAAACCACGCCGCGGCGATCACCCGCCCCCGAACCTCCGCTGTGGGTCGCACCTGGAACAAACTCTCCAGCGGCACCATGATAAACCCACCAGCGATACCTGATCCACCCAACATAAGCAATACATAAAAAAGCTTCACTCCATGCGGTAATAGCGGCGAGCCTCCGATGAAACAGAGAAATAGAGCCAACGCCCCCATGGCCGGCGCGACCGCCCGATGGCCGTTATCTTTGGAGATAAATTTTCCAGCCGCCAGACTTCCGATCACAATTCCCAGCAACTCCGCCAGCGCCAGATAACTCGTGCTCGCATCGTTCAGCCCGAACTGCACCAATCCCATCTTATTAATGACCAGAATCTGTAACGCCGCGACAAACCAGAAATACGTATTGGCCCCTATCGCTGTTATGAATAAACCATCCTGCCGCAAATGCCATAAATCTCTGATGGAGTTCATCGGGCCTCCCCATGGAAATCTGGCTGAGGGATTAGCCGCCGGGCGACTCGGTACCGCGAAGCTGATCAGCAAACCAAGCACAGACACGCCCACCAGGGATGCGGCCACCAGCACGCGCCCGAAGGCGAAATCCGCCAGGTGCCCGCGCTGCGTCAAGGCGACGCCGGCCAACACCACGCCCAGCAGAATCGCCGCGGTGGTGGCGGATTTCAATCGCGCGTTAGCCTTGATGACATACCAGTCCGGATACACATCCGGAATCGATCCAACCAACGCCGGACCAAATATGGTGGCCTGAAGAGCCATGAGAAAAATAACCGCCATGATCACTGACCAGTTCAATGTCAGCACGCCAAGTGCCGCGGCGGTCAGCAGCACCAATTCCAGCATTTTGGATCCGATGACCACATGCTTGCGGGAAAAGCGATCGGCCATCCAACCGGCCGGTGCGGAGAATAACAGGAAGGGTATTGTGAAAAATGTGGCAATCCAGCCCTGCAAATGCGCCAGGCCATGTGAAACAGCCAGCAGGCTTACCGCCTGCTTCATGAAATTGTCGTTGAAGTTGCCCAGAGAATACGCAGTGGCCATGGCAATGAAACGTGATCGCCCTTTACGAATCTGCCGCCTGTCGCCATCGGTTACAGGTAATAACCCGGTACATTCCGCATCCGCAAGTGTCATCATCGAACCTCGACATACCGCAGGCCACTATCAGCCCGCAATATACGGAGTCTCACAAACGGCATGCCACCTTGGTGAATCTCTCTAACCAATTGAAAGATAAGTAGTTAGAATTTATTCTCCATAAGGCCGTTGAATCTGAACATACAATTTATGTGCGCATGATGTACATTTAATGATCTCCGGATACATTTCATCCCTGCTCGGATTCTTGCCTTTCGGCCAGACTGCTTAGCGAATTCCGAATATGTCCGATGCCAGTTACATTGACCTCTTGTGCGGCTATGGCAGTTGTGACGATCTAAAAGCAGTTGTATGAAACCACTGAACGTGTACAGCATATTGAAAGACTAAGAGGCAATAACCTTTTGAGCACGTCCCAGTGAGCCGATATTAAACACGCTGGTGTATCCCATCTGTTTAAGGACTCTGCATGCCACGGCACTTCGCGCCCCGCTTTGACAATGCAGCAGCAAAACCCTTCTTTTGTCCGGTAAATAGCTTGGAGCACTGCTATGCAGGACATCCAGCGGGATATTCATCGCCCTTGGAAGATGATGGGCCTTGAATTCCGCCGTGCTGCGTACATCCACCAGCAAAGCCCCGCTTTGCAGATGCGCTCTGGCCTTTTGCAGGGAAATAAGCCCGATGCGCTTAAGCACCAGCAACACCACGACAACCGCGATAACCGATAAAATCAATTGCCAGTTCATGCCACTATTGTCATCAGGAACCATCCAATTGCAAATCCCCGCCCGCCGCGCGGAAATCGGCCGCCGGGGTGGAGGCCGCCACCCTGATCCCGTGACGTTGACGCACAATCCTCCGAAACCTCTGCATATCGGTTTGGCCGCAAAAAAAACAATTTTTCTCACTCTGCATTGTCAAGCCGGATTCCATGCAGCAGCTTTGTAAAATCCGGTGCGGCAATTGCCTGAGATGCCCCGCAAGGACGCGAACAGGCAATTGCCGGAAGATGCCGATTTCCCGAATTGCGGGGATTTGCACTTACATTCATTTTCATGCGTATCTGGATACACCATGGACAAGAACGGCATAAACCCCGAAAATCCGCGAAATTTGGCATTCTCGAAATCACCCGATTCCGCAGCGGTTGAGTTGGAGGCAAACTGGCCTTGGTCGCCGAGTTTTGGCCCCGCACTTCCGGAGTATATGACATTGGCAGTCGTGACGATGGCCAAAGGCGGCAGAAAGTGTAAGTATTTTTGTTACTGTTTCGCTTAAAGCTTGGTCCGGGTCTGTGACGATAACATTTGAAATGCACGATAACATTTGCTATGTTATCGTGCGTATCTAATGATGCGGAGCCAGAAGTGCCCAAAGAACTCCACCAACTTGAACGCTACCTGCATGACACGCTTGGTGTGGCCGTGACCACCACGCCATGGCGGGGCGGGGAACGCCTGCCGCATTTCCTCAAGGAACTGTACCGCTTTGCTGAAATCGATTTGCTGGGAATGCACGGCCTGCTCGCAGTCGATAGCAACCCCTCCGAACAATCCCCCGCCGTCGTGAGGGCGCACATGTATCTGCTGCGGACGAAGCAGGACGCGGAGGTAATCTATGTTCGCGCCCAGGTAACGGCCTACAACCGCAAGCGGCTGATTGAGCACAAAGTGCCCTTCATCGTGCCGGGCAATCAGATGTACCTGCCCATGCTGGCGATTGATTTGCGCGAACATTACCGCAGGCTCCGGTCGGAACCGCTGACGTTCAGTCCCGCGACGCAGGCCGTGGTTATTCACGCGCTGCTCCGGGGAGGCGAGCAAATCCTCATACCGATGGAGACTGCGCAACGGCTGGCATACTCGGCGATGACGATGACCCGCGCCTTTGACGAGTTGGAGGATGCCGGTCTGGGTGAAG
This sequence comes from Planctomycetota bacterium, assembly GCA_021810145.1. Lineage (GTDB taxonomy): Bacteria > Planctomycetota > Phycisphaerae > WQYP01 > WQYP01 > JAMDCX01. The sequence continues at coordinate 84,880 of JAJZJL010000001.1, forward strand.
TTGCGACCCGCGGCCGGAAGCGTTGTTTACATTTCCCTGGAAGCAAACAAGACATCTGGACCAGGGCGCAGCCGTTCCTGCGCAGCCCCGTGAACACGCGATTGTTCATCCGGCACGCCGAAGCCGGTACTGACGGCATCCGCGCCGGACTCACGGCGTTAGCCGAATACTCCATGCTTGCCCCGCCGGTATACGGTACCTACGCCTTGAGCCGTGAGGATTGGAAATCGCTGCGTCAGCGCCTTAAGCCCATTGAAGTGCCACCACAAGATCCGGATGCCCACGAGATCGAGGTGTGGTGCTATCCACCAACCCTCTTCGCCGAGCGTGGCATCGTTGATCCGTTGTCGCTGTACCTTTCACTGAAAGCTGACACCGACGAACGCACGCAGGCGGCTTTGGAAGAAATGATGAGGAAACTCGGTTGGTAAAAGGTCTGGACATCTTCCGCGTACATTTTCAGAATTTCGCCGACCGCTACGTGCTGATCGGCGGCACCGCGTGCGACATTGCGATGGCCAGCGTCGGGCTTCCCTTCCGGGCCACCAAAGACCTCGACATCGTGCTGTGCGCAGAAGCGCTGGACGCTGCGTTTGTCCAGGCGTTTTGGGCATTCGTGCGGGCAGGGAATTACCAGGCCCAGGAGAAATCGACCGGCCAGAAGCTGTTCTATCGCTTCCACAAACCCACCAGCGAAAATTACCCATTCATGCTGGAGTTGTTTTCGCGACAGCCGGACATGTTGCAAATAGCCGAAGGCAGCCATCTGACCCCACTTCCGATGGAACAGGACGTGTCGAGTCTGTCGGCGATCTTGATGGATATCGACTACTACAGTTTCGTCAAAGCTGGGCGGCAGGAAGTCAACGGACTTTCGGCGGTGGGCGCAATGCACCTTGTGCCCTTGAAGGCGCGGGCCTGGCTGGACCTGACCCGGCGTCAGAGCAACGGCGAACGGATCGACAGCAAGGCGATCAAGAAGCACAAGAACGATATCTTCCGATTGTTCCAGATTCTCGATCCCGCAATTGCCCCTGCCGCCCCCGATGCCGTCAAGAAAGACCTTCGCGACTTCATTACGCGTATGCGCGGCGAGGAAGTTGACCTCAAAGCTCTGGGGTTTCGTGGTGGTACGCGCGACAGCGTGCTGGCGGAACTCGCCGCGATGTTCCGTCTTGGCTGAGACCCGGATGTTTGAATCGGTGTCAGGCGATGCGAGCCGCACACATTGGCCCGGACGAATTTCAGCGCGGTCACAACAGAGTCGCAATTCTTACTGATGCCGAGACCCACAAGCTTCCCCCGCGGCTGTCTCAAAACAACGCCCCATAGAGACTGGCTCCTGCACCCCTTAAATGACGCCGGGGTGGAGGCCGCCACCCTGATCCCGTGACGTTGACGCACAATCCTCCGAAACCTCTGCATATCGGTTTGGCCGCAAAAAAACAATTTTTCTCACTCCGCATTGTCAAGCCGGATTCCATGCAGCAGCTTTGTAAAATCCGGTGCGGCAAAGAAACGAATAGGCAATCGCCGGAAGATGCAAATACCGCCAATTGCGGGGATTTGCTATCATATTCACGTAAATACATGTCTCAAGATGCTCGGGACAGGAATCGAACCTGCACTCCTTTCGGAACCGGAACCTAAATCCGGCGCGTCTGCCAATTCCGCCACCCGAGCGGGCAATGAGCCTATTTTAACACAGTTGATATTTCTTGACACACCTGCAATCACAAATGCCAATTGCGGAAAGCATGCGCCGGGCGCACGTTCAGCTCATCGACAGGTTGCGACGATTATCGCCGCTTGATTTGACACCACATGCATCGGCATGGTATACCTAACACGTACCTAACTTATGGAATGTTATATGAGTCTGTTTTTATGTATGTATCTGCCGGACTGGGATATTCAGGCGATGCGGCTGAAACAGCAACGGGCCAATACATTCAGATCCGGCATGGCACATGGACCCTTGTTATTATTTTTGTCGCAGAAGCGACAGGAGGTGGTGGGACGATGTTGCGAAACATGCCGGCGACGCGGAATTTTTCCGGGCATGGCGGTTGCAGAAGCGCGGGCTTTGTTGCCGCGGGTCATGATGATGCCATTGGATTCTACGGCCAGCCGACGGCTGCTGGAGAAGCTGGCGCGATGGGCGTTGCGTTTTTCTCCTGTGGTGAGCATTGCCGAACCATTTCCCGGCAATGAACCAGAGCCTGGCGCAGATTGTCTATTGCTGAATATCAGCGGTATGGAACATCTTGATGGTGGGCCGAGGGCGTTACCCCGGCGCATCATGGGAATCCTGCGGCGCAATGGGTTGGCATGTCGGCTGGCCATGGCCCCGACCATCGGCAGTGCCATTGCTCTGGCGCGTTATGCGGCAACTCCCGCGTGGATCGATAACCCTGCGGACATTCCAGCGGCCACGGGCACATTTCCGGCAGCGGCGTTGCGCATCAGCCCGGATACGCAGGCGGCGCTGGGTGAAGTGGGTATTACACGCGTAGCACAGGTGATGAGTATTGCCCGGGATCAACTGGCGGTGCGGTTTCCGCCGGAATTACTGCTGCGGCTGGATCAACTGCTGGGCCGGCGAATGGAGTTGCCTGCGGCGATAAGCTTATCCACGGTTCCGGAAGCGCAATGGCGGGCGGATGGACCGGTGGAAAATCTGGAGGGCATTCTGCTGGCGGCTCAGGCTTTGACCGGACAGTTGGCACACGAATTGGCGCAACGGAATCTGGGGACCACATTACTGACGGCAACCGTGGCCGGCGCATATATTGGGACATCCACGATTGCCATTACTCTGGCCCAGGCGGTCCGGCGGGCGGACCGGCTATGGGCGGCCATCAGACCGCGGCTGGAACGCCTGCGACTTTCCGGCGGCATTGAAGTTCTGACTTTCCGCGCACTGGAAACTCATCCGCTGCCACCGGAACAATTACACGTCAATACCCGCACCAGATGGCAGCATCACGCCATGATGCCTCTGGCCCCGGTGTTGGATATTCTGCGCACACGACTGTCCGCCGCGCACATCGGCGCCGTTGCGGCGGGACGTTCACATATTCCCGAAAAGTCCATGCGTCTGACCATGCTGGAAACAGTTGGCGCCACAATCATGCGGCCGGATGACTTTATCAGCACCCAACGCCCCTCACTGCTTCTGAACCCGCCGGAACCCGTGCAGGTCATTACAGGCGGCGTGGAAAACGCACCAGAGCATATCCAATGGCGGGGACACATTTATACCTGTCGGCAGATCATCGGACCTGAACGCTTAACCACGGCCTGGTGGACTGGTGCCGCGGCAATCACACGTGATTATTTTGCCGTACTGGATCAGCAGGGCCAATGGCTGTGGTTATTTCATGAGATGGAAACCGGACAATGGCTGCTCCATGGATTGTGGGTGTAGAAGTCAGAGCTTTTAACATGTGACATCTTAAATCTTAAATTTGAAAATTGAAATCTTACATGCAAGACTTGCCATGCCAGAACAGCCTGAAAAACGCTATAAACCAAGGGTGACACATCGGCGGAACTCCGCGATGGCGGCGGGATATGTGGAACTGCAAACCACCAGCAACTTCACGTTTTTACTTGGGGCCAGCCATCCGGAAGAACTTATCCAGCGCGCCGCCGAACTGGAATATGATGCCATTGCATTAACGGATCATGCCACAATGGCGGGTATGGTACGGGCACATACCGCGGCCAAACAGGCCGGCATACACCTGATTGTTGGAACTTATATACATCTTGACACACTTACACATATATCTCACACCGCGGAGCAGTTCGGCGTGCTGTTATATCCCACCGATGTTGCATCCTATGGCCGACTGTGCCGCCTCATTACGCTGGGGCGCAGGCAGGCAGCCAAGGGGTCGTATCACATCACACTGGAGAATATCGCTTCCCATCAGGCCGGGCTGCTGGCGGTGGTGATACCGCCCTCCCGGCCCGACGCGGCATTTGCCGAAACACTCGGCGAATGGCAATCCATCTTCGATCATGATCGATTGTCATTGGCAGGCAGCCTCCATTATGGCCGGGATGATACACGCCGGCTGATGCAACAAATCGACCTGTCCCGCCGCACCGATATTCCATTGGCGGCGGTCAATGATGTGCTGTATCACACACCGCAACGCCAGCAACTGCAGGACGTGCTGGCGTGTATTCGCCTGGGCCGAACGATTCATGAACTGGGTCTGCATCGCATCGCCCATGCCGAACGGCATTTGAAGTCTCCAGTGGAGATGCGCCGATTATTTCGGGATTACCCACAGGCCATTGAACGGTCACTTCAGATTGCGGCACGGGCAAAATATTTTTCCATGGATCAACTGGTCTATCACTATCCACATGAAATATGCCCGCCCGGCCAAACCCCGATGCAATATCTGATTCATCTGACCCGGCAAGGAGCCGCGGAGCGTTATCCCCAAGGAGTTCCGGAAGGCCTGCAACACCGGCTGGAACATGAATTTGCCCTGATCCGGGAGTTAAATTATCCCGCTTATTTCCTCACCGTGTATGACATTGTGCGTTTCGCGACAGCAAAGAACATTTTATGTCAAGGGCGCGGAGCGGCGGCCAATTCGGCAGTCTGTTTTTGTCTGGGCATTACCGCGGTGGACCCGCAACGCATTGATCTGCTCATGGAGCGCTTTATCAGTAAAGAACGCAATGAACCGCCGGATATTGATATTGATTTTGAACATGAACGCCGGGAAGAAGTCATTCAATACATCTACGAACGTTTTGGCCGTGATCGGGCGGCGATTACCGCGGAAATTATTTCCTATCGGCGCAAAAGTGCGCTGAGGGATGTGGGCAAGGCCATGGGATTATCCACCGATTGTGCCGATAAGCTGGCCAAAAGCGGTGACTGGTGGGAAAAGGGCATGATCCGAGAAGCACAATTGCGGGAACTGGGACTTAATCCATCAGATCCAATTATTGCGCAAGTACTGGGCCTGGCCGGAGAATTGATCGGCTTCCCGCGGCACCTGTCACAGCATGTGGGAGGTTTTGTTATTACCGAGCAGCCGCTGTGCGAACTGGTTCCCATTGAAAATGCCGCCATGCCGGGGCGGTCTGTGATTCAATGGGATAAAGATGACCTCGACGCCATGGGCATTTTGAAAATTGATATTCTGGCACTGGGAATGTTGACCTGCATCCGCAAGGCTATTGATCTGGTCAACAGCTTCAACGCATCAGCCAAATCATCCACAGCCCCGATCACTTTCGCCGCAATACCGCCTGAGAACACCGGGGTTTATGACATGCTGTGCCGGGCGGATTCCATCGGCGTGTTTCAGGTGGAATCCCGTGCCCAGATGGCCATGCTGCCACGACTTAAACCAAGATGTTATTACGATCTGGTCATTGAAGTGGCACTGGTGCGGCCGGGTCCGATTCAGGGAGGCATGGTGCATCCATATTTGCGCCGGCGCAGCGGACTGGAACCGGTGGACTTTCCATCCGCGGCGGTGCGGGGTGTGCTGGAACGCACACTGGGCGTTCCGCTTTTTCAGGAGCAGGTGATGCGGCTGGCGATGGTGGCGGCCGGATTTTCACCGGGACAGGCCGATGCGTTGCGGCGCAGCATGGCGGCGTGGAAGCGCAAAGGCAATCAACTGGCCCTGTTCGGCGAGAAAATCATCTCCGGCATGCTGGCCAACGGATATACACAGGAATTTGCACAGCGCTGTTTTGAGCAGATCAAAGGGTTTGGAGAATACGGCTTTCCGGAATCGCACGCGGCGTCATTTGCGCTGCTGGTGTATGTGTCAGCATGGTTAAAATGTTTTTATCCGGCGGCTTTTGCGGCGGCACTGTTAAACAGCCAGCCCATGGGTTTTTATCAGCCGGCACAAATTATCCGTGATGCGCAGAACCATGGCGTAAGCGTGCGGCCGGTGGATGTGAACAAATCACAATGGGATTGCACGCTGGAGCCTGGGGAGAACCAGCTGTTTCCAGTGAACCATGGACTTTCCGCCGGTGATCCGGCTCTGCGGCTGGGATTGCGCATGGTGCAGGGTCTGCATCGGAGCGGCGCGGATTTAATAGTCGATGCTCTGACCCGCCATGGCCCCATGAACTCGATTTCCGAACTGCGGCGCGCCAGCCGCTGTTCGATACCGGATCTGAAATCACTGGCACGCGCGGATGCGTTTGGTTCCATGGGGCTGGATCGGCAGGAGGCGTTGTGGCACATTCGGCGATTAAGATCCGAAGTGTTGCCCCTTCTGGATCAATTGAACCCGATGGAACCGCAAAGCTGCTTGCCGGTCATTGCCGAATCGCAAAAAGTGATCAGTGATTATCAAAGCCTGGGCTTGTCACTGAAAGCCCATCCGATGACATTTGTGCGGTCTATTCTGAATCAGCACGGCATTGTGGCGGCCCGTGAATTGGCCGATGCCGCGCGCCATCCGGATGCAGCGCCGGTGGCGGTGGCGGGGCTGGTGCTGGTGCGGCAGCGGCCCGGTACGGCATCAGGCATTTTATTTATCACGATGGAGGATGAAACCGGCACGGTGAATCTGATTGTCAAACCCCGCATATACGAGCGCTACCGCCTGGACCTGCGCCACAGCACCGCTCTGGTGGTCCGGGGGCAATTACAACGCCAGGAAGGCGTCGTTCACATCATTGTCCGGCAGGCAGTGAATCTGCAAACCATCACCCATTCCACCAGCCAACTGCAAAGCATATCACGCGATTTTCATTGACACCGGTTCTGTATATTTCAAAACCCCGCCAGGCAATACTTGACGGCATTGACGCCTGCGCATCGCCCATGATAGCGCCACGCCAACTCCAGTTGCTGTGATCAAGCAATACACATTTACATATGCCACAGCCGAAGCACAATCTGCAAAACCACATTGACCTGAATGCCTGCCGCAATGTCATCCAGCAGAATGCCCCAACCGGCGGGGAGATGTTCAAGTTGCCGGCACGGCGGAAGTTTCAGCGTGTCAAACAGGCGAAATAGAATGTACACCCCGGCAGCCGCCAACCACGCATGCCATAGGCTGCTGGTTGCATGAACAGGCAATGGTATCAACACGCATGCAACCCAATAGCCGGCATACTCATCCAATACCACTGAACCGGGATCTTCCCGGCCAAAATATTCAATAGCCCAGGGCGAAAGCTGCACGGTTAAAATGCCGGCAACAATGGCTCCGATCAGACACACCACGGAACGCCATGGATCAGCCACTTTGGCCCAAACCAGCATCCAGAATACAATCGCCGGCCCCAAAGTTCCCCAACTGCCCGGAGCGGGCTTTAGTAATCCAAGCCCCCCACCCGTGATAACCCATTTTCGCCAGGTTCCTGGCATAGCAGTGGAACTTGCCATTGGCGTAATCCCGGTGGAATCATGCGGCGGGTTTTGCTTCCTGTTTGTGGTCATAGAGTCAATCCTGATTCAGTTCCCAGCCGCACCATAGTCGCCTCAATAAGTCGGATTCTCGTAAGATTGCTCCCCAACCGCAACGGTACCATTCATCGAACCAGCCGAGTTGCCGTGCCTCCAGCCATGCCCGGCAGAATTCATCCGGCCGCAGCGGGAAAGCATACCCCATTAATAACAACCGGGCCACACCATGTGTATGAAGTTGCGCTGACGCAAAAAAAGCGTCCGGCTCCAAGGATTTCCCCATTACGGTACAATCTACGCAGGTAACAGTGTTGTTCAGGCGGAAATATGCAACGACGTGATAACCGGCATTATGTTTCACATCATCCAAGACGTGCGCAAAGGATCATCGCCGGCGCAGCCGATGAATCTGTACCGGCACCGTCAGGCAGCCGGCTGAAAGCATTTACCCCCCGCCCAGGTCTGGGATGGGTGCAATTACGTAATGCTGTCTTCAGCACATCGATATTCAAAAAAATGGTGGGCAAAACGTCGCATGGTCTCTCGGCTGGCGAACTGGTAACCGTTTATGACCGCGACGGAGTTATTTTCGGAGCCGGTTTGTTTAATCCGCAATCGCAAATTGCCTTGCGAATGGTAAGTTTCAATGAAGCGGAAATAACGGAATCGTTTCTGGAACAGCGCCTGGCGCTGGCGGTGGAACTGCGGCGGCAAACGCTGAAACTTGATACAACCACCAATGCTTATCGCGTGGCACATGCGGAGGGCGATGGCCTGCCGGGACTTATTGTGGACCGGCTCGGTGACGCGGCCGTGGTGGAAATATTTTCCATGGCCATGTTCAAGCGCATCGGCCGCATCAAACAGACGCTGCTGGAATTACTGCCGGTAACACGCGTGATATTCCGTTCAGATGAACATATCCAGCGTGCCGAAGGCTTCTTGCTGCGCCAGGATGATATTCGTGACGGCCAGACGCGCGGGGTCGTGGAGGAAAACAATCTGCGTTTTGAAGTCGATCTGGCGGCCGGACATAAAACGGGCTTTTTCTGCGATCAGCGGGACAACCGCCTGGCGCTGACCAGATTGACCACCGACGCGCGAATGCTTGATGTATGCTGTTATTCCGGCGGTTTTGGCATATATGCGGCGGCCATTGGCAATGCCAGGCACATTACGGCGGTGGATCTGGATGAAAATGCCGTCGCTCTGGCGAAACGCAACGCACACTTGAATCGGATACCCGCGGGAAAATATCAAAGTGTTCATGCCGACGGATTTGCATATCTAAGGCAAATGAAGCTCAACGGCCAGGCATATGACGTCGTGGTTCTCGATCCTCCGAAGCTGATTGCCGCCCGGGAGGAATTTGCCGAGGGTCGCAAGTCCTATTTCGATTTTAACAAACTGGCGATGGGCGTTGTGAAGCCCGGTGGCATGCTGGTCACCTGTTCGTGCAGCGGACTGATGGATATAGCTGAATTCCAGAACATGCTGCGCGGCGCAGCCCGCAGCGCTCGGCGTCGCTTACAGATTCTGGGTACCACCGGCCCGGGGCAGGATCATCCGGTCATGACGGAATATCTGGAGGGGCAATATCTCAAATGCCTCTGGTGCCGGGTACTGTAACAACCGGCAATGGTGAAAGCGATGCCCGGCTCCTGCTGATATTTACGGCAGAACATTTGCCAAGTGTTGCGCCAACCGGTTATCTTCACCACCCGTAATGTTGGCATAAAAAAGGACCGCCATGAACGCATATAAATTTTCCAATGTATCCTGGATTCCCGGCAAACAGTTTTTGGTGATTGCCGGCCCCTGTGTGATAGAAAGCCGGGAAATATCGTTACATATTGGAAAAACTGTCGCCGAGATATGTAAAAAGCTCGATGTTCCTTACATTTTCAAAGCCAGTTTTGACAAAGCAAATCGTTCCAGCAGCGGGAGTTTCCGCGGGCATGGAATTGCCCACGGCCTGAAGATTCTCCGCGAGGTAAAAGAGACACTTGGCGTTCCCATCACCACGGACGTTCACGAAAGCACTCAGGTCACGGCCGTGGCGGAAGTCGCGGATATCATTCAGATACCCGCATTTTTGTGCCGCCAGACTGATTTATTGCTCGCCGCCGGCGAAACGGGTAAAGCGGTCAATGTTAAAAAAGGGCAGTTTATGGCCCCATGGGAAATGAAGAATGTTGTTGAAAAAGTCCGTTCTACAGGCAATCCGCAGATCATGCTGACGGAACGTGGAACTTTTTTCGGCTATAACCGACTGGTTAATGACATGACCGGTATTGCGCAAATGCAGGCATTGGGCGCGCCGGTCATTTTTGACGCCACACACTCCACACAACTTCCCGGCGGACTGGGAACCGCCACGGACGGGCAGCGGCAATTTGTGGGACTGCTGGCTAATGCGGCCACGGCTGCGGGTGCCGACGGCTTATTCGTGGAAGTGCATCCGAATCCGGAGAAAAGCCCCTCCGACGCCGCAACCATCTTTCCCCTGGATCAATTGGAAAGCCTGCTGCGGCGGTGCCTGGCCATACGGGCGGCGGTGGCAAGTTGCCCCGGCTGATCAATCCGCGCAACCTGATCCGCATGGAACCGGGGTCAACATCAGGTAATAATCTGGGGGCATTCCGCGAAGCGTTCTTTAACTTCCACGAACGCATCCTGAATTTTCAGGAACATTGCGACGATATCCGGATCAAATTGCGTGCCGGAACCGGCTTCGATCATGGAACGGGCAATCTCATGCGTAAAGGCATCCTTGTAAAGACGCCTGGAGGTGAGGGCATCATAAACATCGGCCAAAGCGACAATTCGGCCGCTGATGGGAATATCCATTCCCCGCATCTGCGTGGGATAGCCGGTACCGTCTATACGCTCATGGTGCGTGGCGATGATCTCCTTGGCAATGCGCAGAAATTCCGCGTGTGGAAATTTGCGCAGAGCAATATCAATCGTATTGGCACCGAGGGTCGTATGGGTTTTCATCAGGGCGAATTCACGATCCGTCAGGCGACCGGGTTTCAATAGAACATAATCCGGAATCGCGACTTTACCAATATCATGTAATGGACTGGTAAGGTACATCCAGCGGATGAAATTCGCGGTTATCTCGTCCTGATACTTCGGATTGGAAGCCATTTCCTGCGAAAGCAATCGCGAATAAGTCTGCACGCGCTCCAGGTGCATGCCGGTTTCCGGATCACGTGATTCCGCGAGTTTGGCCATGGCAAAGATCGCAAGATTGCGTGTATCGGTGGCCAGCACGCGCTCGCCGCTGCGTACGCGCGCCACCAGTTCATCCGGATCATAAGGCTTGCTGATAAAATCATCAGCCCCCGCCGTCAAACCACGCACCCGTTCCTGGGCATCATTCAGCGACGTGATAAGAATAATGTATACATAACCCCAGACCTCCTCGCGCCGGATGGTCTGACACAAAGCCAAGGCGCTTAAAGATGATTGAATCTCCCAGTCCGCCACGATCAGATGGGCCAACCCCTGCCGGATAATCTCCAGAGCCTCTTCAGCTGTTTCGGTGCATACAACCTCATGCCCGGCGGTTGACAGTGTCTTGCGAATTAGCGCAAGACTTACCTTATTATCTTCAACCACTAATACGCGCATGAACCAAGACTCCGGAACCGGTTGCCAATGCCGTCATTTAATCCGAAATCATCGGGAAACACAATGCCGTGGCGGCACAATTTGCCTGACAGCGGCTGTCAGGTTACCGGGCCTGTTGCCTGATCCGGCCATTGGCCACGACAAATTCCGGCACACGCTCGCGAACTCGTAAGCGAAGCGCTACAATAAATTCCATGAGAAGTGCCATTATTATGCTGACACTCTTTTTCTTCGGCACCGGCCTTTGCGCCGGTGAGAGCCAGCAAAGCCCCAACTTGCACTTTGAGATAACCGGCCAGAGTCATCCGTCGGGTTTATACCACATTGGTGATCGGACAATATTGAATATCCGCATCACCAATCCGGGCACTTCGGCACAAATGCTGTCCGGTAACCTGCAATGGGTGCTTCATGCCGGCCGCGGCAAATCGGCGACACCGCTTGCCACAACACCCATTCGCCCGACCATGCTTACCAGTCGCCAAATCGTTCGTATCGAATTGCCCGAAACGTTCAACACTGTGGGCCGATACGCATTACTCTGGAATAAAACAGCCATTGCGATGCGGCCAACCATTCCAAGGCCCCGGTGCATTTATGCGCCGAGTACCAGCCTGACGGGTAAAACCTCACCTTGGATTGCGTCAATTCCGGAAGCTTTTATTTCCTCCCACCCCCCTGATTACATCAGCAGTTTCATCCGTGAAACCGGCATTCGACAGTACATGTATAACCTGAACTGGGACCGCCCTGGCACGGATATGGCGTTGCCGCAGTCCCACCTGCCTCTGCAATTCAAACGATCCGGGGCACGACTGATTCCAGTATGGGTCATCTCCCCCTCCGGAACACATCGAAGCCGTTGGATTTCCAGCAAGGCTCTGATTGCCCAGCTTAAACCATTGATCGGCATTTGTCCGGCGATTGTGGTGCGCTTTTCCCGTGTTCCCACAGTAGCGATGTCACATGCTGCGGATAACTTTATTCCGCGGCTGCACCAGGCGCTGCACGCGTTACAGTCATCCGTGCCGATATTTGCAACACCTGATGTCATCGGAGCCGGAAAAGGCAATATAACATTGACCAGCCTGATCGGCGGTGTGGCCTTGCCTGATAATGACAATTCCCTTCGCTTATGCCATCAACTTGAACAATCCGGCGCCACACTGCCCATTATGATCATGCCAAATGTCAGCACCACGCCCAACGGACTATCCAATCATGCAGTTCCGAATCCCGGGCTGTTCCTGGCCAGGGCTGCCACATACGTACCGGTACCGGCGCATGCTGATAATTTTGAGCTGCATGTTTTGGGCACGGGCAAGCTTTTTTCCATTGTACATCCACGTTTGGCGTTGCTGGCGGCGGTTTTTAAGCAACCTTATGGTTCCTGCGCCATTGTCTGCGGACCGGGGGCCAGCAAAGTTGCAGGCCATCAATGGATCGCATGGCAAAATAACCCGCCAAAAATGATTAAAGACGCCATCTGGCACAAAGCGCTGGCCGATGGCCGCCGCGGCTGGGAGCGATTGCTGGCCCTGCTCCCGCCGGCGGGAACATTTCCGCACGGAAAATTGATCGTCGTTGATGCTGAAGGATTAATGGCCACCCGGAATTCCAGCGGCCAATCCGTACCAACACCTTATCCCGGCTGGCAGGAAATTCCATTAAATCGGCATGTCTATTTCCTTACGTACCCCGGTTCACCATCCGATTTGGCGGCGGCATTGCGAACCGCTTCTATCAACGATCTTCCCGCGGCTGCGGTTACCACTGCATCCAACGTCGGCCCCCATGACGCTGACAGCCTGACATTTTTAATACGCAACGCGCGGGTTGGACGATTGCTGGGAAATGTTTCTCTATGGCAATTGGAAAAATTCCCGACTGGCGACAAAATCCTGCCGATAACCGCAACCGTTCAGTTTGGCCCAATCCACAGCGGCGATACCGCATTGGTCACATTACCCATTCACCACACCGCTGGTAGCGCGGCAACAAACCGGTTCCTGGCCGTGATAAGGTGGCGCCACTGGATTGAACTGACTTCGTTTTCAAAGCCTCCCGCAGGCCCTGACGAGATCCCACCGCATGTAAGTTCCCAATCAATCGTCCCGCGCAAAGCACAACCTCACGCTGCTGATGCCGCCATTCCACCCTTGCACGGATTTGCCACCAGCACCAGCAAAGTTCTCCCACCCGGTGATCGGAAAGTACAAACCGTGGAATTGCCATATATGCCGACGGTTAAAACTCCGTAACCTATGGTCATTGCCGGCTGGAAATTCAATGTGCCGCCAAGAGCGGTACCACTGTTATTTATGTCAAAACACTGCGGGCCTGTGACGGATTCTGCCAGGTCGTCACAGCCCTGATCCCTGGCGTTCTAACTCCGCCGTTACCGGTACCATCAGCCAAATCCATGCCCCAATCCAGCTCGGCATCGCATATACCCGCCGCACCCACAAAACAAATTCCCCATTCCCCATTGCTCGTTGCTCCCCGGCGCGCCGGGACTCGTTGACGCCCCCCCGTATCCGCGCTATCCGCTTAGAGAGTTTACCCCGTGCGCGCCGGGGCGGTCCCTCCGGTAGGATTTTCCAAACAGGCTCCGGCACCGTTTCGGGATCGAGTCCGTGCGATGGGACAGCCGCCGCCAGGAAGTTAACTCAAGGCACCACCGATTACACGGATTCAACGGATAACGTGCGTGAACCATGGCACCATCGGAAGTCTTCCCCGTATCCGCGCTATCCGCTTAGAGAGTTTACCCCGTGCGCGCCGGGGCGGCCCAACCCACCCTTCCAGGAACCCAATCCGATTCGCCATCGCAGCCACCCGCCGCACCTCAAAAATCAGTTTGCCCGTTGCTTCCCGCGTGCGCCGGATTTCATTACCCATTGGCCGTTTTCCCGTGGTGTTCGCAAGTAATCGCATCCATGTCGCGGAAGCGGTCACCGGCCCAAAACACTCCAGCGGCACACGCTGCCATTGACGCGATCAGCGTGTTGCAGCATACTGCGTCGTGCGTGTCCTATCCTTGGCTCTGCCATTTTCGCCCTGCGTTGCCGCAGGCGGAACGGCACACGGAGATTACTATGTCTCACGATCCATCGGTATCATCGCGCCGTGAATTTTTAATCACCTCCGCGGTCGCGGCAACAACGCTGGCATTATCTGATGAAAGTTCCAATGCGGCAGCCCGGGAGCCATCCATTGCTGCCGTGGAAGATCAATCCGTTAACCCGCTTGCGTGGCCACCTATTACCGCCGAATGTCGCCCCTGGTGCTTCAACTGGTGGATGGGTTCAGCGGTAGATCAGGACAATCTGGCCGAAGAACTGCGTCGCTACAAGGCCGGCGGCTTGGGTGGCGTGCGGATTATTCCCATTTACGGTGCGCGTGGCTGGGAAAAGGAATATATACAATACTTAAGCCCGAAATGGCTCAAGATGATGACCTTTGACGTTGTGGAAGCCCGCCGCCTGGATATGGGCGTGGATATGACGCAGGGCACGGGCTGGAATATGGGCGGACCGGGCATTGTCGGAAATTATGCGTCGCTGTTTGCTAAAGCCATTGCCTTTGATGCGCCGGCGGATGCCCATACGCAGTGGAAGGTAAACCTGCCCCGGGAAAAGATTCTTTATCTTCAGGCGTGCAGCCGTGATGGACAGCGCATTTATTTGAAGCCCGGGCAGATCGGTCCGGATGGACAAGTCAACTGGAAGCGCCCCGCCGGTGCATGGATGCTCATAGCCCTTGTCGGCCATCCCGGCGCGCATGTCAAACGCGCCGCACCCGGCGGATGGGGCATGATGCTCAACACCGTTTATCCCGCCGCCATGACCTATTATCTCAAACGCTTCACGAAAGCATTTGCCACACCGGGCGTGCAGCATCCGCAAAGCATGTTTCATGATTCCTATGAATACATGACCGGGGTTCCGGGGGGTTATGGCGAGTGGTCGGCGGATTTCTTTGACAGTTTCAGAAAACGCCGCGGATATG
>JAJZJL010000048.1 GCA_021810145.1 Planctomycetota bacterium
CCAGTCCCGTGGGCTATGTCAAGCATCAGGTTATTACCTTGAAGGTCAACGCCATGGCCACCATCTCGCTGCTGGAATTGGCCCAGCGCTGTAAGGCCCGTATGTTTATTGCCTCAACGAGTGAATGCTATGGCGATCCACTGGAACATCCGCAGCGCGAAACGTACTGGGGACATGTTAATCCCGTGGGCATGCGCAGTATGTACGATGAAGCCAAACGCTTTATGGAAGCTGCCACCATGGCCTATCATCGTGAACGCGGTGTTGATACCCGTATCGTTCGGATTTTCAACACTTACGGCCCGCGGCTGGCTGTTGATGACGGGCGTGTGGTCGTGGCATTTATTAAACAATCCATGAAAGGCGAACCGTTGACCGTGCAGGGCGACGGTTCACAAACGCGGTCGCTTTGCTATGTGGACGATGAAATCCGTGGCTTTATCATGCTCATGGAATCGCCACCCTATCATTTGCCGGTAAATATTGGAAATCCGGATGAAGTTACGGTTCTGCAATTGGCGCAGGAAATACGCGAACTGGTGGGATCAACAAGCGAAATTATTCACACGCCGCTGCCACCGGATGATCCGCGCCAGCGCTGCCCGGATATCACATTGGCCAAAAATCTTCTGCAATGGTCGCCTGTGGTTGATCGCCGCGAGGGCCTCAAACGAACCATCGACTACTATCGTCGAAAACTGAAAATCTGACGTTCCCGGCAAGTGCGGCACCGATAACACACCGGCAAACTTCGACCCCTGTTTTCCCCGCCAGGCCGGGATACTGCAGCCGATGCGGTTGAGTCACGCCAATCCATGCGTTACGTCAATATCGTCCCGTAAGCGGCGGATTGAAGCTGGCACTGTTATCCGCGGCAACGCCCATGGCAATGGGTTTTGCCTGATGGTTCGCCCGGTCGTCTTCATTGAGCCGGCGCGGAGTCATGGACTGGATGATGCGCCGGATGTTCTCCGGAGGGCGAAGTGAATGTAACGTCGCGCTGCCGCTGGCTCCGGTCTGAATCCACCAGCGGATCAATGCAATCTCGCTGGTGGTAAGCTGGTGATGGTGGCGCGGCGGCATGTGGTGCCGCTGCCAGAGCGGAATGGTCAATCGCTGATACAGTTTGCTGCGATCGGCATTGTAAGGAATCACCACGGGTCTTCCGTTGCTGCCGCGGCGCAGCCAGTAATACGAATCCAGCCTCAGACGCCCTTTCTGGCGGTCGCGTCCGTGACATCGCGTGCAATTATCGGTGAAGATTCTCTGAATATATCGGCCATAAAAACTGCCATCCGACCGCAAATCCGTAATGAGCGTTACCCGCACGCCCGTGTTTGAAGCGTTGCCCATGGCGCGGATTGAGGAGGCATTGATGCCGGCATCCGTGGCGGGCAGTGCGGAATGCCGGGGTGGGGCATAACTCAATAACGGTTTAAGCAGCGGTGGGGCGTACTTACTGAGATAGCGGCTGCCGAAGGTCAGCGTTCCGCCGAAATGTGCGGCAATAGTCATAACCAGCAAAGCGGAAATCAGTGTGGAATAATACACGACACCGGTCTTTTTCCTGTAAAACCACCATCCGAGCAATACGAGGCTCAAAACGCCCACGCTTGTTCCCAGCCAGCGGTGCCAGAATAAAACGCGATGTCCATAACCACCGCCGCTGGCCAGCAGCCAGCCGCAGGTAATGGTAAAAACCGCCGCAATTGCAAGCATGACCAGAATAAAACCCCTCGCCGCGGTGATATGTTGAAAGTTTTTGAACCGCCCGGCCAGTTCCAATGCGCCCAGCAATACCAGAAATCCGATTGGAAGATGCACAAGAAGCGGATGAAAATGTCCGAAGAACTTGATCCAGTTTGTAGCGGCTGCAATGGGAATACCAACTGTCATGTTGCGAGTCCTTTCGACTTTTACGCGGGCTTGTGCGCTTCGCCCTGCTTGGGCGTGATGCGGCCCGCCCTGCCAAGTCATTGCGGTATCACCGGCATCCATGCCCGAAAGTGGAACTATAACGCAATAAGATTAAAAGAACATTAATGCGGCGACGATTTTTATCATGCCGCCGGCGGTGGTGATGGTGCCGGCGTTACGGTGGGGGGCGCTGGGTTGTCGGCATCAGGATTCAGGGGAAGAATAACTTTAACCTGTGTGCCCGTCGGTAGCGGACGAATGAAAATCTGGCCTTCATGCAGATCGACAAAACGCCGAACAATCGCCAGACCCAGCCCCAATCCGCGGCTGCCTTCTTCACCGGCGTCGCCACTGTGATGCTGCATGGTATCCGTGCCGGTCTTGAATGGCTCAAAAGGCCCGGCCATGACTTCTTGCGGCATGCCGGATCCGGAATCCTCAACAATCAGTTCAATGTGCTCGTTAACCAGTACGTTGACGATCACCCGAACCACCGCTGCATCCGGTGAAAAGCGGATGGCGTTGCTTAACAAATTGGACAGGATATCTCCAATCTTGTCCGAGTCTCCCAGCATGGTTGGAATGACATCCGGTAGAACCAGCTCAAGCGTTTGTTTTCGCGCTGTGATAAAACCGCTCTGCTGGTCACAAACATCAAGAATCACCTTCCGCAGATCAAACGGATCCCGGCGTGGTTTGGTGGTAAAGACATCTTCCTGCACCAGTTTCAGCAGATCGGTAACAATTTTAGAAAGCCGTCTGGAATTTTTCAGTATGGAATCAACGGATTTATATATTTCAGCCGCGGACGCGTGACCGGCATCGCCCGGTTCGGGCCGCGCGATCCCCGCATTGGCCAGTTGTCGAAAAATCAGTTGCGTTGTGGTCATGATATGAGATATGGGACTGCGGAGTTCATGAGCGGCAAGATCCATAAAGCGCTGTTTGGCTTTGGCGGCCTGCTCAAATTGCCGCACGTTGGCGGCCAGACGTCGCGTCATTTCGTCAAAGTCTCGCGCCAATTCGCCAAGTTCGTCGCTGCGGAACATGACGTCTTCAGGTTCCTGTGACAGCAGGCGAATGTTAAGTTCTCCGCGGCCCACGGCACTGGTGGCTTCGCGCAGCCGCAGAATGGGGTAGATAATTTCACGTTTGCTGATGACATATCCGAGCGCAAAAAGCCCGAGAATCAGCAATCCGCCCGCCAGCGCAACCATTTCCGCCTGCCGCAGAATCGGCGCGAGGATCTCCTGGGATGACTGGCTTAATATGATGCTCCAATGCGGCACCACGGCCGGCTGATTGATAATCGAACTCATTCGGCTGAATTTGACTGTGGCATCGCCGATCAGACAGCCGGCCAGAAAATCACCGATCCAGCCCGACCGGTTCCCGCCGTGCAAGGCAATGTATCGCTGCCTGCCAATACGGGCCTGACTTGCGTTGCCAAGGACAAATACCGGCGAATTGAGCTTCTGATCATATACCTGCGCTACCGCCTGACTTTGCGGCAAATACAGCCGCAGTTCGTATGTCAAAGCCGTGACATCGACCGTCTCAAGAATAAATCCCACCAGCACGCCGCTGCCGGGTTGCACCACGGGGACCACAATGGGTATCGATGGAAGGCCGGTGATCGGATCGGAAAAAACCGACCCGATCACACAGGTTCCGCCGATACCGCTGTCCGCAATCTTCCACCACCATTTTTTTCGGACATTCAGCACTTCCGGTGCCACATCCGATGCGATAACGATGCCGTGGCGATTAATAACCAGCACATGATAAAGCCCGAGTTTATCGGCGGTGATCAGGCGGATGCGCCGGGCGATCGGGTTGTTGATCAAGGCGGAAATGGTTTCATGCGGACCGGTTGGTCCGGTGGCGGGTCTGGTTGCCGGACGGGTTTGGGCCGGCTTGATTGCAACTGAGCGAATATTGTTGTGCTGCTGGATAAAACGCACAAATTCGGGAAGCGTGGCGGCGAAACTCACCCGGCGCACCTCGGCTTCGAGTTGAAAACTGATGGCATGCGCGCAGGCGGATGCGAGTTCCACGTACGCATCCTGCACGGTATTAATGCGGTCGCGCGCGCCAATGCCGAGAATCGCCATCAGGCTCAGAGCCATGGGAAGCAATCCGACCAGCACCAGCGTGCCAATTAGTTTTCTGCGAATACCAAATTGCATTCGTTTCTCACTAAACCCGCCATCACGCGCCTTGCGATGATAATCGGGCCGGCTGGCCCCGGCCAGTGGTGATTATGACAAACGCCAATTCCTATAACATTTGTTCCAGCATGGCCGTCATTTTGGCCAAACTGCCCGGCGGCTGTTCCGCAATGCGCCCGAAAATCCGATGGAATACAGAAAAAAAGTGGATCAATTCCTGCATTCTCCGCACATATGCCGCATGGCCTGCCTGTTGCGCGGGATCCGTTGGCACACTGCCGGCAGATTGCAGGCATTGTTCCAGGCGGTTCAGCAACGGGTCGAGCTCGCGCCGTTTACGTTCCCGGAAAATATTTTGAAACACCACCCATACATCGCCTTCAGTGGTGAAAAAATCGCGGCGGTCTCCCGGTAAACTGGTTCGCCGCACGATGCCCCAATTCACCAGATCACGCAGATTCATGCTGACGCTGCCGCGGGAAATCTGCAGTTCTTCCATGATTTGTTCCGCGGTCATAGGCTCCGCCGAGACCATCAACAACGCGTGCATCTGCGCCATGGTGCGATTAACACCCCAGTGGCCGGCCATCTGACCCCATAAATCCACAAACTGCCGTCGGGAGTCTGCCAGTGTGTTCGCGGTGTTTTCCGTCATGCCGTTTATCCCGTTTGTTTGTCCAGTGCGGTGATGGTTATGTCAATGCCGTCACGGACCATTAAAAAGAATATCCGGCATGGCCCGCAATTTCCACCTCCAGGGAGTCTTTGGGTATGTATCCTGTTTTTGGCCGGGCGGTTTTGCCGGTAACACTTCCTGCAATATACTTTTGGGGTGCTGTAGCGTTATGAACCCGGGAGTACCCATGAACCCTGATGACATCGCAACGCCTGGTAAGCCAAAGGCTCGCGTATCTGCATGTGTGCTGGTATTGCTGATTCTGTTTGGCATCGCCTTGGCCGCCATCGCGGTGGTAAACGCCAAGGTGGGTCGCGGCGTGGCGGTTTCGCATGAATCGGCCGCCGGAGTGCATCAGCTTCCATGAATTAATTCTTCCGCGGCTTTCAGCGCGGCGGTTCGATCGGCAAAGTTGTCTTCCAATTGGCGATCATAAAGTTCTTCAAGCCAGAATTTGAATCGTGGCCCCGGTTTGACGCCCATGGCAATTAAATCGCTGCCGTTCACAAAGCGATCGGGTGTCAGCGGCTTTTGTTTCAATTCCGATATGTGCTGTGTCAGAGCCTGCATGTCCGCACGATCCGAATTTGCCGCAGTGTATAGCGTTATCAAATCGGATGACCAGCTATGGGCCAGCAGCCGCCTGAAGGCCGCCAGCCGCAATGTTCGCCATTGGACCAGGTATGGCAGGTTGTTCAAAAGCCATTGCGTCCATTGCGTTTCTTCCGTGCTCAGCGCCAGGTTTTCCTGCAATGTGTTGCTTTCAATGACCAGAGCGGCGGCGTTTTCTTCATCCACGGCGGCCAGATCCAGCAGAATGGCCGCCAAAGCCAGCGGAAAGGAGCTCTTCTCCGGCAGAGCGGAAATTTTCGGCAAGTTGATTGCCGCAATCGTTGGTTCAATGTGTTTCGACCAGAACGTATTGAACAATCCGCTGTTAATCAGTAAATGTACCGCAAGGTGCCGTTGCGGATGAACCAGCATTTTACGTAATTCCTGCCCGATGCGCTCCCGGCTGATTTCGGATAATTTCCCGGCGTTCGCCACAATCGCATCCCATGTCCCCGGTTCAATGGAAAACTGCAGCCGCGCCGCAAATCGCACCGCCCGCATCATGCGCAGATGATCCTCGCGGAAGCGGTGGAGCGGCTGGCCAATGGCCCGGAGAACCTTGGCCTCAATGTCCGCCTGGCCACCCACATAATCAATAAGCTTGTCCTTCACAGGATCAAAAAAAAGGCCGTTACAGGTGAAATCTCGCCGCTGTGCATCATGTTCTGCCGTGGTATAGGTGATGCTGTCAGGCCGTCGGCCATCGGAGTAAACGCCGTCCGAACGAAACGTGGCAACTTCAATGCAGTACCCATGGCGGCGTACCATGACCACCCCGAATGCCGCGCCAACACGCATGCTGCGCGGAAAGAGTCTCACGACATCTTCGGGGCGCGCGGAAGTGGCAATGTCATAATCTTCGGGCACATTGCCCATGATCTGATCGCGTACACATCCACCGGCGAAATAGGCTTCATGCCCGGACGCCTGCAGTGTCTGGACAACCTCGGTGGCAATTTTCCGCCGATCCAATTTCTTTTCCTCATTCATAAACACGATTATAGCCGCAGCCTGATAACGTGAGGAGTCGCTGTCATCGCTGCATGTCTCCGCGCCGCAAGACCTCAAACGGCATCGCCGGCAGTCCGGCCTTATTAGCCAAATTGATTGCCATCGCAAAAGATCCTGCGCCCCGAAAAATGGCGATGGTTTGGCAGCAATTTACGCGATCCGTCGAACGTCCATACCTGTGTGCAGCAACGCATCCGGCTGTGCCGAGTCTCTGGACCCGCGGGTGGCCAAGCCGGTACGACATATGTATGGGGACTTCCGTCGGCCTGGCGACAGGCCGGGGCGGCCTCGGCTGCGCTTGCGGGGAATCAATAAAAATAATCCGATTCAAATGCTGTGCCTGTTCGCCGGTCCCGACTTGGCGTGCTTCGCAAGCGATTTATCGCGCGGTGAATTTCCAATTTTGGCCGCCTACAATTCTGCAGTTCTTGCTCGCTGGAAGTCCTGGAGCGTTTCCACTTTTCCTTCGATAAGAACCTGATGATGAGGTGCCCGGATGGCACAGTTGCAGTACAGTTCTTTCAGTCCCAACCCGAATGATTCCACAGCCCATTCGCCCCCCGATGTGCCGCCGCAGGCCGATATCGACCTGCTGGATGCCTATTCCCGGGCGGTTTCCGCGGCCGTGGAAACCGTTGCGCCAAGCGTGGTCAATATTGAAGTTTTCCAAGGGTCGGATTCCGCACGCCGTGCCGGAAGCGGATCAGGATTTATTTTTACACCCGATGGTTTTGTTCTTACCAACAGCCATGTCGTGCATGGTGCGGTGCGTATAGCCGTCACCACCGCGGATGGCCGCCGATTGCGGGGATTTTTAATTGGAGATGATCCGCATACCGATTTGGCCGTCGTTCGCATAGACGCTGAAAACCTGCCGGCGGCGCAGTTTGGAGATTCAACCCAACTGAAAGTGGGGCAGGTTGCAATTGCCATCGGCAGTCCGCTGGGGTTTCAGGCTTCGGTTACCGCGGGCGTGGTCAGCGCTCTGGCCCGGTCTTTTCGCAGCGGATCCGGACGGTTGATAGACGGTGTTATTCAAACCGATGCCGCACTGAATCCGGGAAATTCCGGCGGTCCCCTGGTGGCCTCCAATGGCAAAGTAATCGGCGTAAATACCGCGGTTATTCTGCCCGCACAGGGAATCTGTTTTGCCATTTCCTCCAACACCGCCGAGTTCGTGGCGTCGCGGTTGATTCGCGATGGAAAAGTTCATCGCAGTTATATCGGTGTTTCAGGACAGGATGTGCCAATTTCCCGGCGTATCGTCCAGTTTTACAAATTGGACGCTCCCAGTGGCGTGGGAATCGTGGCCATAGAACCGGAAAGTCCCGCCGATGAGGCCGGGCTGCAATCCGGTGATATTATCCTGGCACTGGATCGCCAGCGCGTTTCGGGTATTGATGACCTTCACCGCCTGTTGACCGAAGAACGCATCGGCAAGCACACCGGAATTCGTGTATTGCGGCAGCATGACCTTACGGAGTTGCTCATTACGCCCGCCGCCGCGCTGCAATAATGGCATGTGGGATCGATCGCCCGTGAATATGCTTTGGCTTGCGAATCTGCACCCTGCCGACCGGCCGCCTTACACCCGACGCCCAGGTGGCGCACGCTGGGTTATGTATTTCGGACGCCGTGGATCAATCGATTAACCGGTGTCTGAAGTATTTGCAGCATATCGCGGCAGGTAACCATGCCACTGTCTGTCAAATTCTTCGCAATCTGCGAAGAATTCCCAACTCGGCACACCGCGCTTTTGACGGACGGTAACCGTCGGCGAAGCCGGCGGCTATGTGGTGTTTGGTTGCGGCTTTGCCGCGCTGGGTCAATCGGCGCATCCGGCTGTGATTCTGTCTGGAACGGATACTGATTGCTTGATCCATCCCGCAAAATACTTGAAGATTTGCCCGGCAGAGTGGCTTTTCGCTTTACTCGGCGCGCCGCTGGCAGTAAATTCTTACGCATGAATACTGTCAGTGAATCAGAATCTGCTGCCCCCGAGGCCATCGACCAACCGGTTCAAAGCGAATCTGCGGAGCCAACGGCGATATCCAACCCGGAAGTTCCGCCCGCTGCCGACGAAGCGGCAACTGCCACGGTCATCGAGACTCCGTCCGAGGAGGGCGCAATTACCGAGTCTGTCACGACTGAACAAATGCCATTGCGGCAGGTGCTGGAGGCACTGCTTTTTGCCAGCGATGTTCCCTTATCCGCCGCCAAAATCAGCCAGACTCTTGGCCTGGACTCGGTGCGGGCGGTGAAATTGGCCGTGGAAGAGTTAAACGACATTTACAATCAACGTGAGGCGGCGTTCAGAATTGAAGAACGTGCCGGCGGGTATCAGATACTAACTTTGCCCCAATATGCCCAATATATTCAACGATTAATGCGCAAGCGCGATGAAGGCCGGCTGACCCCGGCGGCATTGGAGACACTGGCTATTATTGCGTACAAACAGCCGATTTTGCGCGTTGATGTTGAAGCTATTCGCGGAGTGGCCTGCGGCGAAGTCATTCGCACGCTCATGGAATACAATCTGGTTAAAATTGTGGGCCGTGCCGAGGATGTCGGTCGTCCGATGCTTTATGGCACGTCAAAACATTTTCTGGAAGTCTTTGGCTTATCAAGCCTGAAGGATCTGCCCAAAGCGGATCAACTCAAAGAGCCGGCATGAAACCCTGTCACTGCTCCTCGCTTGAGCGTTGGCGTTCCAGCACGCGGGGGGATAAATACCTGAATTGTCCTCCGGTTTCCGCGGCAATTTTCTTCAGGTTTTTCTGGTGGCGTTTGTTATCCCCCATAAATGTAAACGTGTACACCCGAATCGGATATTGGCTGTTGAGGTCCGCAATATCCGCAATCAGTCGCGGATCGACATAGCCATCGGTAAGAAAAAATATGACCTGCGGGTGCATGGCCCAGGCCGCCTTAAACGGCCGGAGGAAAGGCAGAAGCTGGCCATAGTCGCGGTTTTCCGCGATCATGCGGTGCACTCGCGGCAGTACCATGGCGCGGTTGGCCGGCGATGCCCGCAGCAGTTTATTCGGGCCCAGAATCTTGTACTTCGCGGAAATCTCGATAACCGCAAAGCGTTGGAACGGCAACAAGTGACGGATCGATCTTTGCACTTCCCGTTTCAGTAAATAGAGATGCCCCACCATCCGCCCCGCATGGTCCACTAAAAATACCACGCGTTTGGCGCGTGTTTGTACGCCAAAGAAAGATACCGCCGGCATTCCGCCAATCGTTTTTCCAGGCACTCCCATTGCCCCCATGGAGCCATTGTTTGCTGCCAGTTGCCCCCCTGCGCCAAGACTGATGGCGAAGAGGTGCTCGTTGGCTGCAGTGCCATTAAGCATGGCATTAAGGGCGGTCGGCGAAACGGAATTGCTGGCGTTGCGTGTGGAAAGAAAATGGCGCAGCGACGATGCTCGCGTAGGCGCGGCCGTGATCTTATCGGGGTGCGACAGTTGATTGCCGGACAGGAACGATTGAGGAACGATTAACGGCAGCGGTGGGGCGGGGGGAGGCTTTATGAGCAGCCGTATTGTCAGAATAAAAACGAATAAAATCAGTACATGAACCAGCAGGGACAGCACCACGCTAAGTGAAGAACTCCAGCCTATGGTGTT
Source organism: Planctomycetota bacterium (assembly GCA_021810145.1). Classification (GTDB taxonomy): domain Bacteria; phylum Planctomycetota; class Phycisphaerae; order WQYP01; family WQYP01; genus JAMDCX01. The sequence continues at coordinate 10,020 of JAJZJL010000048.1, forward strand.
ACCGGTTCCGGAACTGGCTTTGACAATCAGCGGGGCCGGTTTTTTGGGCAGCTTGAACCTTTTACGCGGACGAAATGCGAACATCGGGCGGCGCGAAAAGGTGCGTCCAAATTTTGGTTCGCGCGCCATAAATTATTTTCCCTTTGTTGCTGCTGCACCAGCAGAATAGTCATTTTGGCGCACGGCGACTGGAATATTTCGGTTCCGGCCAAACGCATGGAGACATAATCTTGAATTCTGTCCGGACTTAACTAAAAATTCCAGCACATCCATCCGATCCAAAAGATTCCAAAACAGCCGTTTTTCGTCTGTTTTGGCCAATCTTGCCCAGTCTTTATCGACCATTACCGGCCCGTCGCTTGACTTACGACCTATAAATTCATACAACGGATAGGACGGTTAGTAAAGTCCTGGCCGAAAAATACGTTTTTTCGGTCTTTGTGGGACTTGAGACTGCTTACGACCGGCCATGGGGATTATTTGAGAGCCATTGGGGCTTTGATGCTTTGATGCTTTGATGCACGCAGGCCCATGGTGGTCATGGATATGAAGGCTTTTTTGGCTTGATACTGATCAAGCCGCCATTACAGGAGATTGATTTATGGCTACTCGCAAAAAAACCACTCCGACGACGACTCGAGCAAAAACCAGCGCCGCCGCACCCATTGCACCCGCCGCCGTTCCAACGCCGGTCGCCCGATCGGAAAGCAAAGGCAGCGGTACCTTGGCTGCAAACAAGGCAGCCATTGCTGCTCCGAAAGCCCCCGTTACTTACGAACAGATTGCGGAACGCGCTTATCAGATTTATCTGAAACGCGGATTTGGTCCTGGCGACGCACACTCGGATTGGATCGAAGCCGAACGACAGCTTAAAGCCGGCCGATAAACTGGTTCTGCGTAACCGGGCATAATTTTGCCACCTTTGGCGGTTTCGTGCGTGTAACTCCAACAGGAAAGCCGGAAGCTTTCCGACAGATGGAGTTGCAACATGAAAAAAGCCGCTGCCGCAATGATCACCTGCTCTGCGCTGGGCGCGTGCGCTTTAGCCGGATGTGCCTCCCGGGCGATTATCGTCGCCCGACCGGGTCCACCGGTTGCGGGAATTGTCGTCGCGCCTGGGCCGCGAGCGGTCTGGGTGCCCGGGCATTGGGTATATCGACCTTATTGGGGCCGGTACGTCTGGGTTCGGGGCTATTGGCGATAAAAGCCGCCTTGCCGTCCCGATTTGATGCGGTTGCTCCGGGTGCCGTTGGGTTTCATTACATGGGCCGGCGCTTGCTGGTTTGATCGTAAATGGCCAGCAGTTTTTGCTTGTCAAAAACCATCTCTTCGCGGGTCAGGCCCACAATATCGTATTCGTATGTCAGCTCGATGGCGTCAACCGGACAGGCTTCTTCGCACATGCCGCAATAAATGCAGCGCAGCTCGTCGATATCAAATTTAATGGGATATTTTTCGCGGTCCGGCCAGGAATCCGGCGCGGCATCACCGACAATATGAATGCAATGAGCGGGACAGGCTGTTGCGCACATATAACAAGCCACGCACTTGACCCGGTTCTGCTCATCCCGGTTGAGCCGATGCACTCCCCGGTAACGCTGTACATCCATGCCCTGTTCCAGTACCGGCTTATCCTCGCGGCGCTCTTCCGGATATTGCATGGTTCGCACATTGCCGCTCACCGACCGAAACAGGTGAACCATCGTGCTCCCCAAACCGGAAAGAACCGCCGGCAAAAAGATATTTTCCGACGCTTTCAACTCCGGGGGTTGCAATTCAATAATATCTTCAAGCTTCATATCAGCATTCTCCACATCTGTGGTTTACGGTCTCATTCCAATCCATATAGTAAGCATTACACGCTGATTTGAAAAGTTGCCATCGCAGGTTAGGCTAAAAACAGGGCACGCGGTGCACGTTCAGCATGTGGAACCGCAGCATGCTCAATGGCATGGCATTACAAGCCACTGCGATATTTGAGCTGTTTCACTGATCCCGACCGCCATGTGCATGTGTTCCGATCGCCATTAAGCCTGCGCAGTCCATGCCGTTTTCCCAGCAGTCCCGATTGCCAGCGCGTTGGAAACCCGCGGCAGCCTGCCCGCTGGGCAAATATCACTTGCCCGGAAAATCAGCCGTCAGATATTTCGGCACAAGCTGGTGTCCGGCCGGGATGCCGGCCTTGCCGAGGAATATGCCGAAGTCAATATCCAGTTACCCGGTTCAGATATAAAAGCCTTCGCGGTTGTTTTGCTTGTTTGCGGGCTGTTGATTTCGAATTAATTCCTGATCAATGCCCAAAATCAGCGAATGGATGACGTTGCCCCATTCTTCCAGTAATTCAATGGACCCGTCGTGGTTGGCCGGCGCTAAAATATCGTGTCGATGCAGGTGGGCTTTATCCATGGCCACAAATGCCGGCAGATGGCCATAGACAGGTCTACGCCGTTCAATCCAATGTCCGGTTGGACAGCTCTCAAGTGGCGGAACATCCATGGGTAATGGATCGGGAATTCCCGCCGCTCGCATTTCGCGCAGCCGATGAAGTCTTTCATTCACCGACACATGCCGTGTAAGCAACAGCAGATCGTCGTTGGCGTAACGTGGCGGCGATGGTTGCGGGGGCAGCTTGAGTGTTTTGGCCCAGGAAATAAATTGGTCTTCCTCCATGGGCTTGGCCAGAAAATATCCCTGGATATTCTGGCCGCCTAAACGCAGCCAGTAAGCAAGTTGCTCCGAGGTTTCAACGCCCTCGGCAATCAGACGGGTACCCGAGAGTTCGGCAAATTGCAGGGCGGAAATCGTTACCGAAGCGTGCGCATTTTTTGCCAGCAGCCCCCCCATAAATTCCTGTCCGAGCTTGAGTTCCTTCACCGGCAACGAAGCAGCATACAGCAGTGAAGCATGCCCCGTGCCAAAGTCATCGAGGCTTGTGGAAACATGGCGCAGATTAATGGCTTCAAGTCGTTGAACTGCCAGAGGCAAGTCCGTTAAGGCTGTGACTTCGGTAATTTCGAGTGTGAGAAATGATGGATCCGGGCAACCGGATAAAGCGGCATCCAGATCGGCCATGAAACTGGGATGCAGCAGATGCCGCGAGCCGATATTCACACTGATTCGCAAATCCAATCCCCGGGCCAGCAGGCGCCGCCGCAGGTTCACCGCTTCACCGATCACCTGGCAATCCAGCAGACGAATCAGTGCGGGGTCATGTTCGATCACCGGCATAAAGGCGGCCGGAGAAAGCCATTTGTCACCCTCGCGCCAGCGTGCCAGCATTTCGGCACCATCGAGTTTTCCCAGCCGCATATTGGCTTGCGGTTGGAGAAAAAATCGTATGTTGCCCTCTTTCAAAGCGGTGGGAAACGTCTGCCGGATGCGAAATCGCTGTTCCACTTTCTCCGCAATGGCGCTTTGGAACACTTCAAAACGGGCGTTGCCTTCCTTCGCGGAGTACAAAACCGCATCGGCGTGCCGCAACAGCGTTTCCCGATCCGCATTGTCGATGGGATAAATCGTAAATCCCATTCGCGCATTGACGTTGATATTCTGATCGTTCCAATTTACCGGCTCGGCGAGAACCTGCAGCAATCTTTCCGCGGCAATGCCGATATTTACGCCGTCTTCCATGCTTAATATAAGACCGAATTCGTCGCCTCCCACGCGCGCCACCACATCGCCTTTCCGCATGGCGGTCCGCAGTCGGCGGGAAATCGCTCGCAGCAGATCGTCTCCGGCGGCATGGCCGAGGGTATCATTTATTTCCTTAAAGCCATCAATATCCAAAATGCCAATCGCCATTTGCCGGTGATACCGATCCGCCCGTCCCATCGACTCGGTGATGGCGTGCTCAAAGTAAGCGCGATTGGGCAGGCCCGTCAGCGAATCGTGAATGCTCAAAAATTCCAGGCGTTCCCGCTGACGGTGGCTGGACAGTGCCAATGATGCGCTGCCGGCCAACTGGTCCAGTAGTTTTACGATCGGCCGGCTGAAATAGCTGGATTGCCGGCTTCCGACAAAAAGAACTGCTTCGGGCTTTTTATCTTTCTCTCCGATCGGAAAGCCCGCGGCCCCGCGCAATTTCAGAGAATTCAATAAATCTTTCCAGACCGCAAAATCGGGGTGTGACAAGGCATTTGGCACGACAAATTTCTGGCCGCTGCGAAACACGTTGCCCGTTATGCCCAAGCCCCACGATCCTTCGAGATTGATGGATTTCTGCGATTGCAGCAGGTGTTCCACACCTTTGCCCGAATGACTGACGATCTCGGCGATTTGTGTCCGCGGATCAATGAGTCGCACGTAGGCAACTGGCGCATCAGTATGTTCAACAATCGTATCGACCAGCAATCGATAAATGGCCGGCGGTGTCGGATTCTTCAGAAGCATCTGATTGATTGCATCCAGCGCATCTTCGTAAGCGTGTAATCGCCGCAATTCCCGTTGCGAATGAATGCGGTTCAACGCACTGCCGATGTCACTTGCCAACTGATTCAGCAGTTTCGCCGCGCCTTCGGGAAATGGAATTTCCGCCGAGCGGTACATGCTTAATAATCCCTGTTGTCCGCGCCGCGTTTTGAATGGCGCGGTGATGCTTCCTGCCAAACCAAAACGCTCGGCTTGACTTCGCCACAAGTCAAAGGTTGGATCGTCGGCAAAGTTGTCCACCTGTATGACTTTGTTGCTTCTTAAAGCCTGCCCGCCGGGGCCGCAGCCTGCGGGATCAGTCGCGGATGCCGACAATTTGACATTGTTAAAATAAGCCTTTGCCGGACCCGCCGCAGCGCGAATTCGAACCTGATGCGTGCGCGGATTGATAAATCCGATTCCCAGCAGAGGGGCTTTAAGATAATGCGATAATGTTTCAACAATACCGTCCAAAAGCAGCGGAGCGCTGGTGTAATGAGCCAGTAACTGATTCGAGAAACGAATGGCCTCATACAGCGCTTCCTGCCGTTGCAGACTCTCCTTTTTTTCCTGGCGATAGCCGATCTCAGCGCACCGCTGGTCCAGTTGCAGTCGCTTATGCATGGCGCCAAGCAATAATTCCCGGTCCGATTCGGGAAACGCAGCGATGACCTTCGTCAGAAATTGATTAAACGCGTCGTAAACGCTGGATATCCACTGTTCGCTCATGGCTGATTTATGTGGCCAGGCACCCAATGAAATCTGATTATCCGCCTGATTGGCATCATAATCCGTCAGACATAATGTGGTAAAATGTTCTGTAATCTGGGCTTTAATACGATGAATGTCCGTTGCCGGCAGATTTTTAAGATATTTCGCGCTTTGCGGGTTTTCCGCCAACCAGTTCCAGATCTGTTGAGTCAGGGATTCGCCATGCTGCGATAACCTGATCGCATGGCGGTGCAGTGTCTCCCGTTCCTGCGACGACAGCCGCAGCGAATCGGCCAGACGCAATACCTCCGCAAGATTTCCTGCCAACTTGCACCTACGCGTTAAAGACGCTCAATCCCTTCTATACAGCTTGGCCGACATGATACTGCAAAACGCTGCGCAATGCCATATCCTGATCACGCGTGAAATGGCTGCCAATGTTGACAAGGACGGATAGGCACTGTCTTGCATCACGATATTTGGGCGCTGGAATTTGCAATTCTGTTAAACCTGAATCATTCCAATTGCCGCCTGTGCGCAGTCTGTGTTGGCCGGCTCAATTATTTCGCACGCTGCGGAGCCTTGGCAGGTGGCACCGCAGCCTGGGTTGTTGTGGGTTGGGTCTGCGGTGGACCAACCAGCACCGGCTGTGCCCACTGCTTGAGATGATCCAGTCGATATTGCGCCAGCGGAGCGAACGATTTTTCAATGCCACTGGCATTGGGGGATGTGAATGTACGATAAATGGCGGCAGCCTTGCTCCATTGACCGGCATCCTCATGCGCCAGTGCAAGTCCCAGCTCGGCCCGCGCCACCGCCAGAGCCTGTTTGGGAAAATCACTAATTACGGTTTGAAATGCTTTTTGGGCAGCTGCGATGGATTGCGCTTTCGTGGCTTTTACCTTCTCAAACCCCGCGGGCGGGTTACCCATTGCAATCAAATTAAGATAAAAATCGCCGATTCGGATATATGCCTGAGCGGAAATAGCCGGGACTTTGTAGCTGTTCAAAACCGTATTTTGTATTTGTCGGGGCGTCTGCGCCTGCTGAAGCGCAATGGCGGCTTCCTCCACTTTGCGCCGTTCATTGGCCTTATGAAGCTGAATCAATTCAATGATCAAAACAACAATGGCGATGCCAAGCAGGGCATAAATTCCGTATTTACGAATGAAAAGATACAATCCGGCCGCACTTCCGACCAGATCGTTCTGTTGCAGTTCGTGACGTTCCTCCGCTTTCATTCCATACGCTCCAGAGTCCAAGGAAAAAAAACAGCCCGACAGTATAGGCGTTTCCTCCGATTAACGCGAGCAGCGGCTGGATTATGTGAAAAACTATGGCTGTGAACGGCAACGATATTGGTCGAGGATATTGTTCTTGGTATAATACCCATCCGACTGACTTCACGGGGTGGTAGTCGGACTTTGGTATGTGGGCATCCCGGAGAGCAAGGATGTTTGAGTTGAGCGTTCCAATCTGGCAATATTTCTGGCAATCATGGCGCGAGCTTTGCGCTTTTGGTGACCGTCGAAGCGGCGGTGATCTCCCTGCAGGGGAAGCCGCCGGGCTTTACCGTCCGAAAAACGTGATTTTTATGCTTGAAATGAACCGATAAAGTTAAAGGCACGCGACATGAATGTCCGAATACATGAGCGAAGCCCATAGGTAAGGGTGTAAAGCCATGCAGGCGAAAGTGAATAGAGAGTTGATGGAGGGGCGAGAATTGTTAGCAGGACCCAATATGACCGAAGCAGTATCCCAGAGCGCAGGTGGCACGGAAAGTCCGGAAACTGGAGTATCTGCGTCAAATTCCGGGGCTTTGCCTGCAGTACCGCAGGATGTCAATCCCAATGGATCCGGTTCGCTCATCAGCGCTGATGGTGTTCGCAAATGGTTTGTTTTACACACCAAAAGCCGCCAGGAAAAGGTGGTTTGCGATTTTTTCCGGGAACGTCAAGTTGAATGCCTTTTGCCGCTTGTGTCCAAAACCACTTACTACGGCAAACGTAAAGTTAAATCAGAGCTTCCCTTGTTTCCCGGCTATGTCTTTGTTCACAGCGGTATTCAAGATGCTTATGCGGCTGACCGCACAAACCGCCTGGTACGCATTATTCCAGTTTTTGATCAAGCTAAAATCGCGGAAGAGCTTTTCAGCCTGACCCGCACGTTGGATGCGGATCAGCCGTTTGATCGCCATCCGCACCTTGTCGCGGGGGTGCGAGTTGAGGTAAAATCCGGTCCGCTCCAGGGTGTGCGGGGCGTAGTGGAAAGCCGACTGAAAATGGATCGCTTGGTTTTGCAGGTTGACATACTTGGCCAGGCCATCAGTGTTGAAGTAGATGCCGACCTGCTGGCAGTCCTTGAGGATGCGCCGATGGAGGCAGAAAATCCCAGAGACGGCATTCGGGCGGCGTAAGCCAGCCGACATATAACCGCCGTCGCAAACTCGGGGAAGCCGTTCCCCTGATCCCTTCGCGCTAAAAATTGGCGCAAGCGACAATAGCGGAGCTTTGGTCAAAATTTGACATCAGCTAATAAGATTGTCATCTAAGCGAATGAATATTCCGCCCGAACCCAGATTGAATCTTTAAAAGAGGCCAAACGAAAAACGTGACCGCCGCAGTGACTGAAATGAATGCCGTTGCCCCCAAAGACCGCATTGGTCGTGGTTATCTCGTGGCCGCGGGAATACTGGTGCTGTTAACCATGCTGGTGCAGCACCGGGCCTGGCATGATGTGTTTGCAATTGCCATCAATGATCAGGATTCCAGCCATATATTGCTCGTGCCATTCCTGACGGCTTGGCTGATATTTGTCCGTCGCCTGCGCTGGCGTGAATGTCGCCTGACGGGCCGCTGGCTTGGGCCGGTGTTGCTGCTGCTTGGCGCTGCTACCAGCAATTTTGGGGTGGATCATGGTATGGCGGTCTTTTGGCATTTTGGCTCCTTGCTGATGGCCTTTGGCGCGGCCATCGCCGTGCTCGGCGTGGATATTGTCCGAAAATTTTTTCCAGCGTTTCTGATGCTGATGTTTCTTGTGCCGGTGCCGGCCACGGTCCGGCAGGCGATATCCGTTCCCCTGGAACATCTGTGTGCCCTGCTTAGTCAACAGATTCTGGAAATCGTGGGAGTAACGGTTTCCCGCGCCGGTAATGTGCTGATTGTTAATGGTGTAAAAGTGGAAATTGCCGAAGCCTGCGACGGAATGCGTATGGCCATTGCCCTTATGGTGCTTGTGGCCACCTTCACGCTGAGTATTCCGATGAATCGTTGGGCCAGAGCTGTTTTTCTGATATTAAGCCCCGTGGTGGCGTTGCTGTGCAATATTATCCGTCTGGTTCCCACGGTGTGGGTCTTTGGCAAGTATCCGCATACAGCCGCCGAGAATTTTCATAATATTGCCGGCTGGCTTATGTTGCCGATTGCCTTTTTATTGTTCTGGGGTGTTTTGCGACTCTTACGCTGGGCGTCGGTTCCGGTAGCCCCCTTTGGCCTTGCCTATGATTAATCAAGTCAATTGCCCGAAGCGGGTAATGGCAAACCGCCATGGGGCTTGACGAGGCGCCCGGTTTGCTCCGTTAGTGAGCCATGGGCATGTGGCACGTTGAGTGCATAGGAAGGCTCAGCAATGCAACAAATTCAAATGTCGTAACGGCACCGAACATCGCGCAGCCTGGCGTTTGATCCTTCTCGGCCAACCCATGTTGTTTCACAAAGGACTCGGCACCGGGGGCATTTTCCGCTTTACAAATCGTCGTATTGCACCGGCGATAAAACGGTTTCACTGGAATTTTATGGTTTTAAGCAAACGTACAACCTCCTCCCGTTGTTCGGTCTGGTCTACCTGGGCACCCGCGGCGGCCTGCGTGATATTGCTGGCGGCCATTGAGGCTCGCGCGTATTTTGAAAAGCCTCCCAAGCAGGCGGGAGCGTATCTGGCTCATGTTCAGGCTCTGGCGGAACAGATGCCGAAGGTATTTGGTCATTGGATTGGCCGTGACGTCCCGTTGCCGCTTTCCGCGGTACATCTGCTGCAACCCAATGTGGATTTATGCCGCAATTTTATCAACAGCAAGACCGGTGAACAGGCCACCTTAATGGTCATCGACTGCTCGGATACCCGCAATCTTTCCGGCCACTATCCGCCGAATTGTTATCCCGGCAACGGTTGGATACTCGATAAATCAACGGCCAAAACCTGGGTGATTCAGAAAACGCCCATCACGGGCATGGAATACAAATTTCATCGCGGAGCGTTTGATACTGAATCGCATATATACGTGGATGATTTCTTTATTATGCCGGACGGAAAATTTCTCGCCACTGAACGGGAATTTCTTCATGATTCCGGAAGTTTCAATGAACGCGTTTTTGGGGCCGCGCAGGTGGAATTAACGCTGCCTGGCGACATGCTGCCCGCTGATCGCTTACAGGTATTTCATGATCTGATTGGCGCGAACTGGAAGCTCATAACTGCGATTTTACATGGGGTGTCCAATGAATCCTCAAAATGACAATATGGATTACGTGCCAACGTCGCTTAGACCGGAAATGGTTCCCGGACCCGTCCAGTTCTCCGATTCCGGCGAACCGATGGCCAATCCATTGCTGCTGATCCATCGGCTGCTGATTGGCCGCTACCACTGGGCCATTCTGCTGGGGCTGGTGCTTGCGACCATCGGCAGTGTGTTAACGTACAAGAGTATCAAGCTGGTTTACACCAGCACGGGACTCGTGCGTATTTTGCCGTATTTGCCCCGCATTCTGTATACAACATCGCAGAATGAAGCCATGCCCATGTTCAGTGCGTATATAAATTCTCAAACCGCGCTGATCATGAGTTCCCGCACCATTGATCTTGCCATGCAGAATCCAAAATGGCAGGCCCTGCACCGTGGAATTGATGCCGCGGCCAAGGCTAAGTTCGCCTCGGAATTAACCGTTACGCATAAGCCTGGCAGTGAATTAATTTACGTTGCGTATACCAGCAAAGATCCGGTCGTGGCGCAAATTGGTGCCAATGCGGTGATCGGTGCCTATCGTCAACTCTACAGCCATGGCGATTCCGCCACACAGAGTCTGCAGATCAGCGCCCTGCGCGATCGCCAGACGGTTCTGCAGAATGAGTTGCAAAGTGATCAGGATCAGATTGCCACGCTTTCCAGCCAGTACGGTGCCGACGGTCTCGGGACGGTTTACAACTACAAGCTGGGCTTAATGGATGAACTTGATACCCAATGGCAGGAAGCCCGGATTGCCCTGGCTAAAGCCGGATCAGGCTCGGGCACCGGCAAAGGAAAAGGCGGTGCAACAAAAGTCGCGAAAGCGCCGCTGGCTCCCGTTTATGACCCGCAAATGGCTCAGTTTGAATTACAGGCGCTGGCTCTGAAAAAATCAATCAAGGAACTGGAACTTTCCGGCTTAGGCCCCAACAACCATCGCATCATGAACTTGCAATCCAGTTTGGATGCCCTGCGCGATGAAATGCGAAGTTATCAGGCCAGTTTATCTGGAAAGGGGCCTTCGTTGGCTCCAACCACCCCCGGAGGCCCCATGTCGCTGGCTTTGCTCAAGGCACGGGAGCACCAGTTGCGCCTTCTGTATGAGTCGGTCAAAGCTCAAACCCTTGATCTCGGTGGCGTATACGCCAAGGTGCAAAACCTCCAAACCCAAAGCCAGGACTTGCGTCAGCAGCTCAACACCATCAAATCACGCATGGATGCCATTAATATGGAATCCGCCACCGGCGGTCGCATCCGTGTTGAAAGTACCGGTAATTTTCCGGCTGCTCCAACCACTAAATCCCGCCATCTTCGTCTCGCCGCCGCTGCCGCCGCCGGACTTGGCGGAATAATCGTCGGGTTCGGTGTGATATTGCTGTGGGGTTTCCTGCACGGCAATCTTCGCTCCGTAGGCGATATGCAGATTACCACATTAAATTCCTATCGGGTTCTCGGGGCAGTTCCGCAGTTGCCGCCCAATGGCGTGGCCACGCCGCTGGAACTTGCGATTGGCGCACATAGCATTCACCGCATCCGCGGCTTATTGCAGGTTCGCCCCAACATGGCCGGCAGTCAGGCTCTGGCCCTTACCAGTCCAACGGCCGGAACCGGAAAAACCAGCATGGTCCTGGCACTTGGAATGTCTTATGCCGCCTCCGGAATGAAAACCCTGCTTATTGATGCCGATGTGGTTGGCGGACAATTGACCGATCGCATGGGCATTCTGCGCAGCCAGCGCCTCGGCGATGTGATGGTCAAGCACAAAATGATCACACGTGATCAGCTCAAGGAAGCTCTGGCCGCGGCCGCCGAATCCAAGCGGCCGGTAGGCTCCGAATTGCTGAACCTCGGCTACATTGACCATGAAATACTTGAGAAGGCCTTACACATGCAGCGTTTAAGCAAGCGCGGCCTGATGGATGCCGTTGCCGGCAAGCCGCTGGATGAATGTGTGGTGCATACCAAAATTCAAAATCTGGATGTTCTGCCGCTGGGACGCACCAAGGCCCATCACGGTGCCCGCATGTCCCCGGCATCCATCCGGGCAATGCTGGCTCACGCCAAGGAACAATATGATATGGTGCTGGTGGATACCGGACCGGTATTGGGTTCTCTGGAATCCGCATTGCTGGCCAGCCAGGCCGACGGGGTTCTGATGGTTGTGGCCCGTGGTGAAAGCCGCAACCTCTCGGGCCGCGCCGCGGATTATCTGGCTTCGGTTGGAGCGCACCTGGAAGGTGTGGTATTTAACCGTGCCACCGATCGCGATATGCAGCGGCAATCGTATAGTACATCGCTGGAAAGCTTTACCAGTACCGCGCCCTCCGCGGATAACGCGCTGGCTATTCAGAATGATACCGATCGCCTCAAGCCGATGGTGCCGCTTGGCCCGCTGGCCATGGCGGTTGCGGCCTCATCCACAACACCGGATGAAGAAGAAAAATGACCTTCCCGGCGGAGCAAACTATGCTGGCATCATCTGAGTCCGCGGCTAATGCGCTGAGGGTCTGGGGATATTCCCCATCCGACCTGCATGATCTGTTCTGGCTGTCCAAAGAAGTGGCCATTGTGCGGCCCGGTTCCAGAGAGCCGATTTCGCCTGATGCCCGGCTGTTTCTGCTGATTCCGGAAGATAAATTATTCCGTCTGCATCTCCGATTTGTTCTTGATCAGTTGTTCTGGATTCCGCGGGCGATGTATCTCATTGGTCTTCATCCGCCGGCGCGACGTAAATCCGCGCAGAACCCTGAAACAAATATGATGCCCCATGATCACAATCCTGAAACGCCAGACGCGATGACCGTTGGGCATTGCCCGTCAGTTACCGAACCAGCCGCCCGCCTGGCGCTTACCGCGCACCGGCCCATCGCGGACTACTGGCGTACCATCAGCCCAGCGGATAACGTATGGATGTCTTTGCGAAGGCAATATCCGGATTTCGGTTCGATCAAAGTACCCGGAATTGCCTATGCCGCCCACGGTTGTCAGGCTATGAATTATCTTCAGGCGTTGACACGGGACTGGCCCGATCCGGAAACGGCTATTGCCGGTATCACCCGTTTGGCGCATCGCGTGCACGGACCAAAAGGTTTTGATATGTCCATGTTGAAAAATCACACGCGCCCTCTCTGGATCGGCAAGGGCTGTAACGGCGCCGCTGCGGATCTCACCGCTACGGTACTGCCGGATGTTGTACCCGTCATGATTCCAACTGCTTCCAATATCGGGAGGAAATGATGAATTCACGGCAACGCATGAAACGCCGCCTGCTGATACTCGCGGGTGTTATTCTGGCCCTGGTCGTACTTGGCGGGGCTTTGGTGATATACCGCAAGCACCGCATTCATGAGCATTTCCTGCAGCTCCGTGCCCAGGGACTGGCGGCTGTAAAGGCCAAAAAATATGAACTGGCGCTGGGGGATCTCGGGGCCTATCTTGGACAGGACCCCACCGATCTGCGCTCATTGGAAGGTTATGCCGCCGCAAGCCTGAAAGTGCCGCAGCCCGGCGGGAAAAATCTGTATCAGGCGGCCTCCGTTATCAAGCAGATTCTTTATCAAAAGCCCGACGATCTTTACTATCAGCAGAAACTTGTGAAATTGCTGGCTGAACTGAATTACAATGTGGAATGTGTAGCCTTGGCTCATCAGATACTGGCCAAAAATCCGGGCAATCTGCCGGCGCTGGAATCGGAAGCGCAAGCCTATGGCCGGTTGCGAAAATTCCGACGCGCTTTTGCCGCCGCCGATAAGGCGTTCCAGTTGTCGCCGGATCGTATTCAAAACGGCTTTCTCGCCTTGGATATGCTCTATCAGCGGCAGTTGCCGGCCGGAACTCTGACCAACTGGGCGGGAAAATTTCTGGCCAAGGCACCCGCCAATCCGGTGTATCAGGTGCTTGGAAGTGCCGCCGCCGCTTTGGCCGGTCACCCGGATAACGCCAAACGGCTGGCCCTTAAAGCTGCGGCCAATGCCAATCTTCCGGACTCGGTTATTCTTCCGCTGGAGCGGCAGCTGGATTCCCTGCGACTTTATACGCAGGCCACGCTGGTGCTCGAACACGCCGTTCGCCACGGCGCATCAATTCCCGTCCAGGAAGCGTTATGCGAACGACTCTATCAGCAGGGTAATGACGGCGCGGTGCTGAAACTTACGGCGACAAAATCCACCGGCCATCCTCTGCTTCTGGCGTACCGGGCGCGATCGTTGCTGCGCCTGGATCATCCGCGCCGCGCGGCCCGGATTATGCAATTGCTCAAGGCCATTAAATCGCCGGTTGCCGGCCAATGGTATGCCGTGCTGAATTTGCGGTTACATCCAGACGTGTCTGATCTTGCACGGATGAAAATTCTTCGCACGGCCGCCTCCACCTTTCCGGGACAGGCTTACTTTGTTGATCTGCTGGGCACCGGTTATCAGCATGTTGGTGAATTGGAACTGGCATTGATTCAATGGCAAAACGCCGCGCGCCTGGCCCCAACCTGGCCGGAACCCATTTTGCATCTGGCCATGGGGTTGGTGCGGGCCGGGCACCTCAAGGCCGCGCAAATGCTTTTGAAACATGCCGCACAATTGGCTCCGGATAACAGGCGGGTACTCATTGATCAGGTGCGTCTGCTGGCCATGACCACTGCCATAAACAAACCTGCTCGTGTGGAAGCTTTACTGCATGCTATAGAGAATCTGCAGCGGGAAATCCCCGGAAAGCCAGTTCTGTTATCCGAACACATTCGCTGTTTGATGGCCTTGAAACAACCGGCCGCCGCACGCCAGTTAATCGCCGCCGCCCTGGCTGCCAGGCCGCCTCACAAACTATCGACACTTCTAGGGTTATATGCCGTCAATCGGGTCGGCAAACTGGGCATGGGACAAACCATTTTGGCCGCTGCCGCAAAAACCTATGGTCTGCGCCCGCGCATCGCCTTGGCGTATGCGGGTCGATTGCTGCAGGCCAAGCACCCCAGGCAGGCGTTGACGTATCTGCAATCGCACCGCCGGACAACCGGTGCTTTGGCTCCGCAATGGGATTTGGCCATGGCGGAATTTCTCTCGGCCACAAAAAATTCTGCCGCTCCCAAAGCCTGGAAAAAAGCGGCCACCGCCGATCCCACCAACGCCCATGCCCAATGGCTGGCATTGTCCGTGCCGGGCCTGCAATCAGATCGCCGATTTATTCTCAGCACCTTTTCCAATCTGCAGGCCATTATCGGCAGCCGCGGTTTTTCCTGGAAAATGGCTAAGGCCGGCTGGCTGATTAATCACAGTGCCGGAAAAAAGGACCTTCTGGCCGCCCGAAAATTGCTGACGCAAACCATTCGCACCTCACCGGATGTGCTGCTGCCGCACCTGCTGCTGGCGCAAATTGACCTGAAAAATTCCGATAAGGTTGACGCGATCAGTCAACTTCAGGTGGCGGCCGCACTGGCTCCGCAAAATGCCGGTGTGGCACTGCAACTCGCTCAGTTGTATCAAAGTGAAGGCGACAGTGAGCATGCCCGGCAGTATCTTCAACAGGTGGCCAGTTCACCCATTGCGACGCCCGCCCAGCAACGGCAGGCGGCCGCTTTATTCGTCGCCGATGGGCAAGCCAGCAAGGCAATTGACTTATTGCGACGTTCCCAGGGTGCTGGAAAATCCAACCCCGGTGATAATCTGATCCTTGCGGAACTCTATCAGCAGGAAGGCGATAGTAAGGCGGCTGCCCAACTGTATGATCAATTGCTGAAAACCCCGAACGCTCCAATTATCGCCGCCGCCAGCCGGTTTTATGCCCAGCATGGCCAACGTGGCAAAGCGCTGCGGATTCTGGCATTGCTGAAGAATCTGAAACTCACCCCCGGAATCGCCGATGTGATTTACGGTGATTATTATGCCGATTCCGGTAAGGCCAAAAAGGCCCTTGCCGCATATCAGGCCGCCGTTGCCGCCGCACCGCGGAATCAAGTCGCCTGGTATCGGCTGCTGGCTTTGAACATTCGCCTCGGAGAATTTAAAGCGGTAAAGGAGACAATCCAGTCCGCTGTTGCCGCTCTGCCGGATGACAAAACCCTGGCTTTTGTGAAAGATAATCTCGGAACCATTAACCCGCTTATTAACAATGTAGTACTGCGGCCGCTGGCGGTGGCGCTGTTGGCGGATCCGCCTGTGCCATCCGCACAGAATGTGGTACAAATCGTCGGTACTTCCGCGGCAGGTAATCCCAAACTTGTGGAGTTTGCGGCGCAGCTGGCGCAATTGGCCAAGCAGCACCCGCGTTTTGCCGCACTGCAGAATGCCGCGGCGCAGTTGTTGATTTCCGCCGGGCATCCCGGTCAGGCTGCCGTTGTGGCGCTTAGTGCGGTGCGAATGTTCCCCACCAGCGTTACGCCCGCACGTTTGGCCGCCGTGGCGTTCGCGGCTTCGCACCAATGGTCGCAGGCCTTAAGCGCCGCCCAAACGTGGGCCAGTCGCAGTGCCTCCGACCCCACTTCCGCGGTTGTGCTGGAATCGGTGGCTTACTTGAATCTCTCTGAACCGCATTCCGCCGTCCGCACGCTGCAACCTTATCTCCATGCCGCGCTGCGGAACCCGGCGGGTGATCCCGGCGTTATCGCCGCATACCTTCAGGCACAAATTGCATTGCATAATATGGTTGAACTGAAACGTGTGCTGCTGCCCTTGCTGTCAAAGTCTCCCAATTGGCGGCAATTCGCCATTAACATCGCCAGCCGTGAATTACCTGCGGCAACCGCTGCGCTGTGGCTCCAGCGTGTGGCCGCCGCTACACCCGCCGCCGCGCTGACGGAACAACTCCAACTGGCGCAAGGCTATTGGGCCTTGGGCCAGCGAGTCGGTAATAAAACCGATCTTAATCAGGCGGCCGTTTTACTTTCCAATTTGCTGAAAACCGGGAAGATGTCCCCAACTCAGCGTGGAACCATGCTTTCGGAATTGGCTACCGTGCAACTCTCTGCCGGAGAAACGCCCCTGGCGGTCACCAATTATCAGAACGCCTTAAAACTCAATGGCCATCTGCCGGTGGCCCAGAATAATCTCGCCATGCTGATGGTTCGGGAGCCTGATGCTGATTTAACCCAAGCCCGGTCGTTGGCTCAGGCTGCCGTGAAGCTTGCCCCCGATGTCGCCGCCTATTGGGACACCCTGGCTCTGGTTCAATCCCGCATCGGTGATACCAAGGCGGCCATAAAGGCCATTAACTCCGCAATAAATCTCGATCAAACGGATCCGGAATGGGATGTGGATCTGGCCCGCATTCTCGTTCACGCCGGCGACATGAAGCAGGCTGCGGCAGTACTGCATAAAATTGACCCCCAGAAATTAAATTCTCCGCAAGTTTCACCCAGTGCCAGGCGGCACTATGAATCTCTCATGCAGCGGGTCAAATAGTATCCGCGGTAAAATGCCGGCTCGCAGCAAACGTCCAACAGCGTGCAAACGGCATATGTGGCGGTATGCGGAGTGCAGGCTCTGTATCAGCACAAAGAGTATTGGTGCTTTTCCCCTGCGTGGTGCACAGTCTGATCTGTGGACGCGGTTAGATGCGGCTATCCCGCAGGGCGGAGTGCTCCCCCGCGTTCCACCCGGCGCCTGGACTGCATAGGCCACTACACGGGTGACCGGCACATGGGCCAAAGGATTTATCGTAAAGCGTTGATATGTTGTAACTTATAGGATACAATGGAGCAGGTGTTTGAGGTGCGGCACTATTGCACCGCCGATGGCCGAATCATCGTCGGAGAATGGCTCCGCTCGTTGCGCAATAAGGAGGCGAAAGCAAGGGTTATTACCCGCTTTTCCAGGCTGTCGCTTGGAAATTTTGGCGACCACAGGGCCCTGCGCGATGGTGTATGGGAGTTGCGAATCGACACCGGTCCGGGTTACCGCGTGTATTACGCGCTGGCTGGAAAAACCTGCGTGCTGTTACTGTGCGGCGGTGATAAGAATAAGCAATCTTCCGATATCGAGCGTGCAGTGGCTTATTGGAAGGATTATAAGAAAAGGTCGGCATCGTTATGAAGCACACAGCCAGCGTATCCAATGATGAGGTCATTATCTCGGAGATTCGCGACAACCCCGAATTTGCGGCATCCTATCTTGCTGCGGCAATGGAGGACACGGATGAGCCGGGAGTCCTGCTGATTGCACTTCGCCAGATTGCCGAAGCAAGAGGTGGTATGGCCAAGATAGCCAAAGACGCTGGGATGCAACGAGAAAGTCTTTATCGCGCGCTCTCCAGGCGCGGCAATCCGCGGCTGACAACACTGCTTGCGGTTATTCGTGCCATGGGAATGACGCTGACAGTGGCCGCGAAATCGCGGTAAAATGCCGGCTCGCAGCAAAAGTCCAGCAGCGTGCACGCGGCATATGTGGATCCGTACCCGCTGTATATGTAAAAAGGCTAAGCCGAAAATCGGCAATGAGGAATTTGAGATTTAAAATCTCAAATCCGAAACGCCATCCCCCCTAACTTTCAGGTTCTAAAAAATGACTGAATCGATTTATCAAAAAGTTGAGGCCATCTCCGCTGACCCTGTCTCGCAGGGTATGTCAGGCGGTATTTCCCAGCCGGATGACTTGCGCCATTCGAGCGAGCAATCCGCTGCAGCCGAAGCAGCGCCGCTTTCCGTGCCGCACCTGGTGTTGCGGCCCGGCTCGGCATGGCATCTGGTCGATCTCGCCGAAGTCTGGTACTTCCGCGACCTGTTGTTCAGTTTCGCAGGCCGCGACCTGAAACTTCGATACAAACAAACCGCTCTGGGCATCATTTGGGTGATTCTGCAGCCGTTAATGGCGGCTGGTGTTTTCACATTGGTCGGCAGCCTCGCGAAGCTGCCTTCGGGCGGTATTCCTACGTTTGTATTTATGTTTGCGAGCATGCTGGCGTGGAACCTGTTTTCCAATACACTAGGTCGCATCAGTACTTGCATGGTGTCAAACTCCAACATGATCTCCAAGGTTTACTTCCCGCGCATTATTCTACCCCTATCCATTACGCCCTCGACCTTGGTGGATTTTTCCGTTGGCAGTTGCCTCATGGCTGTGCTGATGATTGTCTATCACATCGCACCGGGATTCGGCCTTTTATTGATTCCGCTGTGGGTGATGCTGATATTGCTGACTGCGGTAGGTTTTGGCATGATTGCCTCCGCCCTGGCGGTCAGTTACCGCGATATACAATATATTTTGCCAGTTTTGGTGCAGACGCTTATGTTCGCAAGCCCGGTAATTTATCCTGCATCCGCGTTCAAAGCACATCACCCGGCCCTTTATCCATTTTTCTGCCTCAACCCGCTTTCGGGAATATTAACCGCATTCCGGTGGTCTATCTTTGGTAAGGGATCGTTTCCGCTTGAGCCGCTACTCTGGAGCGTGGCCGCCGCGGTTATCGCCGGCCTGATCGGCTTGTTTACTTTCAAACGGCTGGAAAGCCGCTTTGCGGATGTGATTTAGAAAACTGTCCACCAATGACACAATCACCCGGCCGCAACCACCGTCCCGGCGCGGCTTCGCCGAGAATTTAGAACGTAGCGAGTAGAAAGTAGAACTCAAGGAAATGCATAATCACCGGGGGGAGATTTCGGCATCTGTGCCTCCCCGGCAAATGAACCGCCAGTCGCCGAAATCAAAGCCAGCCCCGCCAAGGCGTAAGGGTTGGTCAGTATTGCCAGTATTGTCAGTAGGTTCAATATTATCAGTAGTAACAGTATGTTCAGGAGTTAGAAGTTAGCATTCGGCGTACGTAACGCGGGCGTACCGCCCGCTTCCCCGGCCCGCCGGGACGGATTCAAGGTTCCAGGTTCTGCATCCACCGAACCTACTGCCAATACTGCCAATACTGATAATACTGCCAATACTGCCAATACTGCCAATACTGCCAATACTGCCAATACTGATAATACTGCCAATACTGACCAATACTGTTACTGATCCCCGCTCCCTGCTTCTGAAAATCCCGGTTATACTGACGAAATGTTGCCGATGATTGAACAAAATCGCCCTGAGATCGCTGCACTGTGCCGCAGGTACCATGCGCAAAAGCTGTCCCTTTTCGGGTCGGTTTTGCGCAGCGATTTCGGCCCGCAAAGCGACATCGATGTTCTTGTTGAATTTGAGCCACAACACGTTCCGGGCTTTTTTCGGCTCTCTGAAATGGCGGATGAGCTTTCGCGGATATTTGATGGCCGTACTGTGGATCTTCGCACGCCCCAGGACCTGAGCCGCTATTTCCGCTCGGACGTGCTGGCCCATGCAAAGGTGCAGTATGTCGCTTCCCGATGAAGTTCGCCTCCGCCATATTTGTGACGCCGCACGTGAGGCCATCCATTTTGTCCAGGGTAAATCACGCCCCGATCTTGATTCCAATGATATGCTCTCCCTGGCGCTGGTTCGGCTGCTTGAAATCATCGGAGAGGCTGCAAACGGCGTTTCTCCGGAGCTGCGTGAAAAGTACCCCGCAATTCATTGGACAGGCATGACCGGAATGCGAAATTGGCTTATCCATGGATATTTTGACGTGAATTTGGATATCGTCTGGCAAACCGTTACCAAGGATCTTCCGCCGCTGGCGGCCCAGATCGAACGGGTTCTCCGAGAGTCTGTGGAAAATTGAATTAAACCGGCGGTATAGAGCCGTTAGCACATAGCATTCAGCATGCAGCCTCGATTTGCCGATCCAATCGTCGGATCTGGAATCTGGAACCCTGAACCTGGAATTCTGTGTCGCGGGCCTCCCGCCCGCTTCCCCGGCCCGCCGGGACCGCATTGCCCATTGATCACTGATTCAAGGTTCAAGGTTCTGCATCCACTGAACCTACTGCCAATACTGACCATACTGTCATTGGTCATTGAGCGAAGCGCCCCCAATGGTTACAGTATTGTCATGAAGAATGGCAAACATTCGCCGCCAAAAAATATTGAGGTCATCGACGATGCCATGGCCGAGGTTCTGCGGGCAAAAACCGGTGCGCAGCGGCTCGTTATTGCCAGCGGGATGTATACAAGTGCCCGGCGCATGCTGATCGGTTACTTAAAGACCCAACATCCGGACTGGAGCGAATCGCAAATCTCTGCCGAGGCCGCGCGGAGGCTTTCGCATGGAGCAATTTGATCTGCTGCGATTCGCCGCGGGCGTGCTGGAAACCATGCGACTGCGCTACTTTGTCACAGGCTCCACTGCAACAATCCTGTATGGTGAGGCCCGCTTTACCAATGACATCGACATTGTTGTGGATTTGCCGGAGGCACAGGTAGCGACTTTCTGCCGCCAATTTCCTTCCGGACAGTTTTACGTCAGCATGGAGGCGGCGCTTGACGCGGTACGCACCCGAGGACAATTCAATATCATTCACCCGGAGTCGGGTTTGAAGATTGATGTGATTATTCCGGTGGAAAATTCTTTCAACGCGTCGCGTTTCACCCGTGCACGACGGGTTGAAGCGGGGGGAGAGCTGGAAGTGTATTTTGCCTCACCGGAAGATGCGATTATAAAAAAACTGGAATATTATCAGTGTGGTGGTTCGGATAAACACCTGCGTGACATAGCCGGAATTTTGAAAGTCAGTCGGGGCTGTATTGACATGGAATATATTAATAAGTGGGCAACTGCTTTGGGCCTGGGAGAAATATGGACGGCTGCAAGCCACCGTGTGGCCTCGCCGCAGTGAAACGGTATGACGTGCAGGGAACGGGCGATGAACGGCGGTTCCGGGTTCGAAGGCGTCGTGGAGAATTCGGAATCCGGCGGTAGAGGAGTTTGCCAGGACGATCTTTACGAATCCTCATCCACAATTTGTGCGGATTTCACAGATGACAGTTGACAGCATTCAGCACGTAGCCTCGATCCGCCGATCCAATCATCGGATCGGGAACTTGGAATCGGGAACCTAGAATCTGGAACCCTGAACCTGGAATTCTGTGTCGCGGGCCTCCCGCCCGCTTCCCCGGCCCGCCGGGACGGATTCAAGGTTCTGTGTTCCAGGTTCCAAGTTCTGCATCCACCGAACCTACTGACCATACTGCCAATACTGATAATACTGTTATTGATCATTGATTCCAGATTCCAGATTCCAGGTTCTATCTCCTAACTCCTAACTCCTAACTCCTAACTCCTATGTTCTGATCATTGATCACTGATCACTGTTCCCTGATTCCGGGACAACAATCATTGCAACGCCAACGCGTTGCCGGGGAGAATTCATGGTTCCATCATCCTGGTATGGTGTTTCCTTCGTGGGCGGCCTCTGGGCCGGCGTGCTGTCGTTTGTGCCGGTTATTCTGCTGGCGCGGCGGCTCAAGCTCGTCGACATCCCCGATGCGCGCAAAGTGCATGATCGGCCGATTCCGCGTGTCGGCGGTGTGGCCATCGCGCTTTCCACGCTTATCAGCGCCGCGCCCGTGCTGCTGCTGTACCGCCGCACCACCCTCATGCATGCCATGTTTCATACGCCCATGGCATCGCTGATCTTTGCCTCCATTGTCCTGCTGGCCATCGGTTTTATTGATGATGTATTGAACATCCCCGCTAAAATCAAACTCGTCGGCCTGATCGGGGCCGCCGTCCTGTTTGCCTATTATGGCGTTTGCGTGCCCACCGGCCCCGTGCTGCCCAACTGGCAGCCTTGCCTCGGCTGGCTCTCCTGGCCCCTTACCATCCTCTGGCTGGTAACCGTTCCGGTGAGTTTGAATTTCTGTGACGGCCTCGATGGCCTCGCCGGCGGTATCGCCACCGGTGCGGCATTGGTGGTCGCCGTTATCGGTATTGCCAGCGGCGAAGCTTCCATCGGCTTTCTCATGCTGGCCCTGATGGGTGCCCTTACCGCTTTTCTTATTTTTAACTTTAACCCCGCCCGCATTTTCAT
>JAJZJL010000049.1 GCA_021810145.1 Planctomycetota bacterium
TCGGCTCTCGACCGCTCAATGATCACTGGTTATTGGTTCCCAGATCGCCGGGAGTCATTGTTAATTGCTTTTCCCCGTATCCGCGCAGTCCGCTTAGAGAGTTTACCCCGTGCGCGCCGGGGCGGTCCACGTCGTCCTGCCAGGAAGCAAATCCGATTCGCTATCGCAACTACCCGCCGCACCCAAAAATCGGTTTGCCCGTTGCCCGTTGTTCGTTGCTCGTTGCTCGTTGCTCCCCGGCGCGCCAGGGTAAACTTCTGATCGTTGATTGTGGCTCATGGGTCATTTTCTCAGGGTGTTCGCAAGCAATCGCATCCACGTTGCGGAAGCGGCTACAGGCTCCACATTCCACAGTGCATCCGGACGGCCGCAATGTCTTAAACGCCGTGCGGTTCAGCAATTTGACATGCCATTCCATTGCGATTAACCTTCAGAACGTCGCATGTAAACGTGTTGTTTATTCAATGGAGTACTCGGAAATGTTAAATCTTCGGCGGATGGCGTTGGCAACAGCGTTGGTGGCGGGTTTTGCGGCCATTGGCGGCGCGCGGGCCGGAACGGTGATATTGAAAAATGGGGATCACATCACCGGGACCATTACGCGCGTGGGATCGGTGCATGTAACGGTAAAAACCGCTTATGCCGGTGTATTGTCCATTCCGATTTCAGATATCAAAACCTTATCAAGCAATACGCCGGTGGTGCTGGCCCCGGCCAAAGCCCCCGCGCAAATGGCCACGTTGGCACCATCGCCCAGTGGGTCCGGATGGGCTGTTACGCCGGTGAATATGCCGGTGCCACCTGCGCCGAAGCCTCCGGCCAAGCCACCGCAGGCGGTTTCCTGGTTTGGCCCGAACTGGCAAAATGAATTGGACCTTGGTGCCCTGAATGCCGCCGGTAATTCCAACAGCACGCAGTTTACCGGCGCATTGGATTTTCATTACCACTTGAAACCCAACGAAATCAATATCAGCCTCACCGGCGGCTACGGCATGACCAACGATGTTCAGTCGCTGGGATTTTTTCAGACCGATGAAATCTGGCGCCGGGCGCTAGATGAATTCAAACCCAAGTGGGCTAAAAAGCTGTTCCTGTTTGCCGAGAACAACAATCGTTATGATGCGATTCTCGGCATTTCCATTCGGTCGAATAACGCGGTCGGTCTGGGTTATTACATTTTTGACACCAAAAAAATGGAACTCGATGTCCGTGGCGGCCCTGGTTATACGTATGAACGCTATTTCCATGGCCAGTCGGTCAGTTACGTCAACGGTACCGCCGGGTTGCACTTCCGTTACCAGATTGATAACCGCACTCAATTTACGCAGAAACTGCAATATATTACGTCACTGGAAAACGCGTACAATTATCAGGCCAGCGCCACCAGCGCCATCAGTTTTGATTTGCCGGAGGTTGCCCGTGGTTTTGGCCTGCGGGCAAGCTTCACGGATAATTATGACAACACTGCCGGTGAATTGGGCCGCAAGCGCAATGATACGTTGATCATCGGTTCGATGTTTTACAAGTTCTAACCCGGCGGACTTTGTTCCGTCGGCGGCGCAGGAGCTTCCGCCGCAGCGCTGGCGACGGACCAGGGATACCCTGCCGTCATGATGCCCAGAACCAGAATCATTCCGGCGAAAAGTACCGGATCATACGTGCGGCTGTAGTTGGAGGCGTGTGGACCGAATATTTTTACCATATCCGATGTCAGCATCATCAGCACGGCGGCAATGCCCAGGAAAATGTTCATGCGCAACCGTGTGGCCGGTTTGGCCGCTGAATCACTGGCAATAAGCCCGGCCGCCATAAGCGTGAAAATCAGGGTAACGTAGTGCGGCACCCAGGCCCACGCCTCCGCCCAAAGCAAAAAAGCCGCCACGGCGCCAATTTCAAATACATAGCGGCGACATTTAAGTGTCGGCAAGATGCGGCGCATCCACACCAGGCCAATGATGCCGATGATTACCAGCACAATTCTTACAATCCGCTGTGCCACGGGTACCGACACGTTCAACACGTTGACATAATATCTTTTCGCTACGCCATGATGGTATGTGATAAATGCGCTGCGATGCGCCAGCAGGCGAATAAGGAAACTCGGCAGAGATTCTCCCGATACAATCGTCACCGATCCGTTGACCAGATATGGCTCAATCATGGCGTGAAGATATTGCTGATTCCAACTGATGGCCTGGTGCAGTCCAAAACATATTGCCAGCGGCACATACAGCCAGAAAACAATGCCGCCAAGCATGGACAAAGCCGGCAGCCAGCGTTTGCGCCACAGCAGATAGACCAGAAAAATCAGCGGCGAAACTTTAATGGCGACCGCCATGGCAATAAGCAATCCGCCGAGAATATCGCTCCATAATTTCTCGCGTTGAACAAAAAACAACCCCGCCGCCAGGGGCGTCAGCATCAGCAGATTCATCTGCCCTTCCTGCATATCTCCCACCACGGGCCACAGCCAGATCAGCAGAATCAGCACCATGGGCAGCGGGTCAATTTTTCCGCCGCCGCGCCGGACAATGCCCATGGTGGAGTAAAAAATAATCGCCAGCATGACCGTTTTGCACAATACCCATGTAAATTGTGCCGCCGGAAATGACAGCCACGAAAGGGGTGCCAGAAGCACAAACGTAAACGGCGGCATCGGCCAGAGGTTGCCGCTGATCGTGGCATGCTGGTGCAAAAACTGCGGCAGCATCCGCAGCCAGCGGTTGAAGTCATTGATGTCCAATGGGTGCGGCAGAACCAGATCTTTCGCCTGCCGATGCCACGCCTGAATGGCAATCACCAGGGAAGCAATGGCTACGACGCTCCATGCGATGATGGTTGTCCAGAGCCTTTGTGCCTGAGCTTTCGCCTCTGCCGAATTGAGTTTTTTCATCACGGTATACTGCCGATGTTAAACACTTCCAGCGCCAGCGGTGTCAATCGCATGGCCCACCGTCCAGTCAGGGCGGGGCGGTGGGCGTCGTTTTGACTGCTGTGTTGGCGCGCCACCGAATCGCCAAGCATATTACCATGAATTTCACCATTTGCCTCCCGGTCCCTGCACTGCGGCGCGTGGGCCTGTGCCGCTGCGCGGTTCCCCGCTGCCACAATGATCTGCTCACGGCACAACGCGATCTGGTTCCGACCACGCAGCCGCGCGGTGGAAACCCGCGGCCGTCCGCGCACGATCTAAAATGCAGCACCCCGGCACCGCCGGAGCGTACCTGGTATACCCAGCAACCGGGAGTTATTGCTCATTGATCATTTCTCACTGAACCTTGACAGTTGTCCTCGCCAACACCCACGTCTCACCCCCGTATCTGCGCCGCGACGGCCTGCCAAAATGAGCTTTCCGAGACTT
Organism: Planctomycetota bacterium; assembly: GCA_021810145.1. GTDB lineage: Bacteria > Planctomycetota > Phycisphaerae > WQYP01 > WQYP01 > JAMDCX01. Next base: position 3,362 of record JAJZJL010000049.1, read on the forward strand.
AATGGCTCGGAATTAATTGCGGAGTATTGGCAGGAATCAAATTCGAAAATGGAGTCAAAAAATCAGCCGCTGGTTCAGGCAATCCACAAAATTTGACAATAGCTCCGATCTCAGCCTACGAATTTTGGGTATGGGGACAGGTAGCACGAGGCGATCCACAGATTTCTCAGATTGCGCGGAGTCGTAAACCACGGGGGTAGCCACAGAGATCACAGAGATCACAGAGGACACCGAGATTATTACCGCAAAGGCATCATTCAACGGGACCCACGGCACGAAGTTACCTCCAGTGCGGCGAAGCCGCAGCCAAACGTCACATAGCCGCCGGGCTTGCCGGCGGTAACCGTCCGCCAAGGGCGCGGTGTGCCGAGCTCGGAATTCTTCGTAGTTCGCGAAGAAATTGACGGATTGTGGCGCAGAGTCGTAAACCTCGGGGGTAGCCACAGAGATCACAGAGGACACCGAGATTATTACCGCAAAGCAATTGGTTTCCGCATCATTGCGGCACAACGCGATCTGGTTCCGACCACGCAGCCGCGCGGTGGAAACCCGCGGCCGTTCGCGCACGGTCTAAAATGCAGCATCGCTGCACCGCCGGAGCGTACATGGTATACCCAGCAACCGGGAGTTATTGCTCATTGATCATTTCTCACTGATCATTGACAGTTGTCCTCGCCAACACCCACGCCCCACCCCGATATCCGCGCCGCGACGGCCTGCCAGAAAGGGCTTTCAGAGACTTAAAGGCTCGGAATTAATTCCAGATGTATTGGCAGGAATCAGATTCGAAAATGGAGTCAAAAAATCAGCCGCCTGGTTCAGGCAATCCACAACATTTGACAATAGCTCCTGCGCGGGCGCTGCGCACCGTGGTGCTCTCGAGAGAACGCCAGCGGGACTTCTCTCCATACGAATCAAGATGTCTCCTAATATTCATTCGGATCGGATGCGTAACGAATGCCGATAACGCTGCTAACAAAAACCGTCCACATTCCGCTGGGCCACTATACACCGCATTGAATTGGTTTAGTTTGCCTCGCCATGGCCAATATTCAACATACCACCTATTTCTATTGCAAGCGAGTATCCACTAACACTGGCACCCATGCAACTTGTTGTTGCGCCGCCACCATATCACCTTTTCCTGTCTCTTTGCCGCGGGTGGACAAATCCCTTCTTAAATCGCCGCTTGGCGCTGTCCCATGCCCCGGCCAACGGCGTGACCGAAGCGAGGATTGTTGCTCGGGCATATTTAGCGCGGGGACTTTTGTACCAACTGCTGGCACCACCACCCACCCAGCTAAGGAATGGCTCGACCACCCGCCGCTGCGGCGCAGCAGCGCCAAGGGAGGGCTGCAGCAGGAGCGGCCCTTGCTCCAGGCGCCGTAATGCGGCGGCGAGCGCTGCGGAGCTAACCTTGACCGCCCGGACCCCATCGCGGGAAAGGCCGGCAGTTTGGGAGAGAAAAGCAGGTTCCGTAGCCTTGCGGACGTTCCGGACCACGAGGTAAAGGGCGCCCTTCGCCGCAAAACCGCCGTTGCGCTCGTGCGTCACCTCGCCCCACTGATAGGTACCCACTCCGCACCTGCCTCTTCCGCTACGCGGCGGGCTCAGCCCAGCCACAAACCACTCGGTTTGATCCGGCCTCCCCGTTTCCCCCAACCCGACGATAAAGCGCCGGAAGGCATGGTAGCCAAGCTCGGTAGAACCTTGGCAGCCAAGGAGCGTCAGTTCGCGAGGACCCACAAATCTGAATATCGTTTTTCGCACGACCTTGTTGTAACCGAACCGAATCACGAATCTCTTTTTCCGTTTTTCTTGCACCAAATACGAGTGATAATAGGCCCCGCCACCCGGGGTCCAAAGGACCGGGTGCTTTCCACCGACTATTGGAAGGAGGGCTGTCAGATGGCTGCTCCCGGTGGAGCAGAAATAGAGCAAGCCGCGGCCAGAAAGGTCGAGTAGCATCATAAAACGGGGACCATCCCGATAGGTAATGAAGGAAACAAAACTCAGTCTTTCGTCGGTGCGTCCGGCCGCCTTTGAGCCAACGTGTGTTACTGCGGGGCAGGCATAGAACCAGCCTTGTACCGAAAAATTCCTCGGCCCGGTTGAGCTCGGAAACTGGTAACTCGTCCCGGAGGTATTGCCACTAAGCAGACCCAATAGTACATATCGGAACTCTGATGGGATGCCCGCAGCCTGCGTGTGCCCTCCCCAAGCTTGGGACAGATAGTTCATCCAATGCCCTGGGGAAAATGCAAGCGGTTCCATTTCCGATGGTTGGCGTTTATCGGTGCCTGCAGCACCGTACGTGGAACCCAAACGGGGCAGTAAAAGACACGCCAGAATAGCGGTCACGGCCAGCGCGGCCACGGTATTGGTGGCAAACCTCATCTTATTCAACATCGCACATCCTCATAAAATAGGCTCGGCCACCTCATCGGCAGAAGTTAAAGGCCAAAGGTCCCGGTGACCATGTAGTTTTGCCCACCCGGCCCTGGCTGGACCGTTACTCCAATCGAGTCGCTCTTCCCGACGCTCAGCTGAGCCCCGCCGGAGTATTGTTGGATTAACGGATTGTAGGTGGCAAAAAACTTCACCAGCGGACCCTGCCCAACGGGGAAGCTGACCTGGCACTTGACTTGCACCCCGCCATTTGGCGATTTGGGATTCTTCGTGATCTTGCCCGAGCCGGTAGCAGTAACACCAACGCTTACGGAAGATCCCCCACCCGTATTAACCTTGGCGGTCCGGGTCACGCTGCCGGTGTAGTTTCCGCCGGTGCTGGCTGTCCCGGTGGCTCCGACGCTGACAGTGGTTCCCGGTATTCCAGTCGGGATCGGACCGGATTTTCCGGTAGCCGTTACACTCCCCGAGCCCGGCGCGCTACCCGGGGCGGTCGCGGGCACGCCCTTTCCAATAACGCCCCCTGCAAGCCCCCACGGATCCACATTCCCCACCGGATTGCTCATCACAAACTGGTACGTGTTGGCACCGTTGATGTTGAGCGGGAGCGAGCGATGCTCGATGCACTTACGCTCCTCATCAGCCCCGCGAAATCCCGTGCCGACACCTCGGCTGAGCGCCGCAGCGCCGGGGTTGAGTGGGAGCGAGCGCAGCTCGCCGCAGTTATGCTCCGCATCGCCCCCGCATAATCCCGTGCCGCGGGGCTTGAATTCCGAAATTGCTTCAGCTATTGCGACCATCATTCACACTCGAAAGATGCCAACTTGCTTGGTGGTTGAATTCTAACCCGTCTCCCCGGCAATAGAAAGCGGGTGAGCAGCGCGACGAGATCGCACACCGCGCCACAAGCACCGATTTTTCACCACAATGGCACGAAGCCACAAAGCGACCGAGAGGTTGGAACATCCCGATCACGGTTGGCTCACAACGGTCACCGGGATCAACGTTGGAAACGGAGGTACGCTGGGGACGGATGCGCTGCGGGCAAACAATGACGCGAGCACCCAGGCCGCAGGGCGGCAAGTAGTTTGCTTGCCGGGCCGCCATGGCTCAGCGAACCGCGGGCGGGATGAAGGTAAAGCCTTTTCGCAACCGTTGCTTGGCGGCATTCCACGCCTTGGCGAACGCTGCCATGGAAGCCAGCGTTGTGACACGGACGTACTTTGTGTTGGAACTCCGGTACCACCTTGCTACGGCGCTGCCGCCAACCCACCGCAAAAACGGCGGTATTACCCCGGCACGGTGCCCTGTCGAACTTTGCGGTTGGTTTTTTAGTTGTGCAACAACCATTGCGAGGCTCATTTTACGACCGTTTATCTTGATCAGTCGGCCACCGATCGACCCCAGCCCGATGGGTGAAGTGCGGAAGTAGGCCATATCTCGTTTAACCGGCGTCTGACGCAGGATAATGGCGTCCATCCCCGCGATTCCCCGGCCACGCGACGAGACTCCGCCATATTGGAGGGCCGCAATTTCCAGAGGCAACTTCACGCCCTGAGCCGGCGGTTGGTTGAACCGGGCCACAACCCAGGAGCAGCGGTGTGCCCCGCATCGCGTACCCGCCAAAAAATTTCGGAAGGCGTTGTAATCCATCACGTTACAACGCCCAGCGGCGCTGGTGAGCATCGCACCCTCGTCAACTCTGCAATTCATAGCAGGGGGCCTCCCGGAATAGCCTACCCCCTCCTCGAGCTCGCCGCCGTGGGGGGTGGATCGTGCCACCATCACCAGGCGAGCTCCTCCCTCGTCCGTCCAGAGAATTGGCCCGCCCCCGAGCAGCGGAACGAGCACCGCCAATTTTCTGTTCCCCGCCGCGCAGAAGTAGAGCATCCCCCGATTGTACAAGTTGACCAGCATTACGAAGCGGTTTCCGCTCCGCCGGGCGAAGAAAGTTGTAGCTCTGTTGGAAAAAATTCCGGGCCGATCAGCATGTTTGCCACCTTTTCCCCCCTGTGCCATATGCTCAAGGGGCCCGAAGTGCATGTAGATCCAACCTTCCACCTGAAAATCCTTCGGGCCGTTACCGCCAGGAAATTGCAATTTACCAATAGCCCGCCTCGACGCGAGGTAATCCACTACACCCCCAAAATTAGCGATAACTGGGGCCGAGCGAGCCGCTGTGCCGGACGTCCGGCGGGGGGGCAATCGGGAACTGGAAGCGGATGCATGCTCACGCCGCAACTTGCCGGTTTCGGAGTGAGAGGGAGAAGTTGTCGGCTGAACCGGAGCGCTGCGGGCCAATGCACCGCCGGCCAAGAACACGCTGGCGAACAAGACGGCCAGTGAGTTTCTGTTTTTGGCGGAGCCCAGGCTAACCCTTGACCGTCTGGGCCTGCTGATCGCAGGGCAAACTTCCAGCCAGCGGAGCGTCGATTTCAGGCGATCGCCCAGCAACAAACGTCGTGGAAGCGGGGGAAGTGGCCCTCGCCGATCCGGCAGACATTGTTTTTTATCGCCTCCAAGCCTCATAAAATCCACCTTTCTTACCGTTCCCGCGTTCCCGCCTGGTTTCTACACTCTAGACGATTAAAAATGAAACTTCCAAGTGCCCCAGCCGGTCCCACCATTCTGAGACGAGTAGCTCAAACCGAAGTTGTCATTGGAAGGGCCGATGGTTATCCCCCCCGTCCAATACGGCGGCGTGCTGCTGCCTATGTTATTGTAGCTTCCAGATGCCGTAATACCCGGCAGCGGTGTGACCTGGCACTTGACTTGCACCCCGCCATTTGGTGATTTGGGATTCTTCGTGATCTTGCCCGAGCCGGTAGCAGTAACACCAACGCTTACGGAAGATCCCCCACCCGTATTAACCTTGGCGGTCCCGGTCACGCTGCCGGTGTAGTTTCCGCCGGTGCTGGCTGTCCCGGTCGCTCCGACGCTGACAGTGGTTCCCGGTATTCCAGTCGGGATCGGACCGGATTTTCCGGTAGCCGTTACACTCCCCGAGCCCGGCGCGCTACCCGGGGCGGTCGCGGGCACGCCCTTTCCAATAACGCCCCCTGCAAGCCCCCACGGATCCACATTCCCCACCGGATTGCTCATCACAAACTGGTACGTGTTGGCACCGTTGATGTTGAGCGGGAGCGATCGCAGCTCGCCGCAGATATGCTCCGCATCAGCCCCGCGAAATACCGTGCCGCGCCCAGCGCGGCTGAGCGCCGCAGCGCCGGGGTTGAGCGGGAGCGAGCGATGCTCGATGCACTTACGCTCCTCATCGACCCCGCGAAATCCCGTGCCGCGCCCAGCGCGGCTGAGCGCCGCAGCGCCGGGGTTGAGTGGGAGCGATCGCAGCTCGCCGCAGTTATGCTCCGCATCGCCCCCGCATAATCCCGTGCCGCCGTGCTTGGATTCCGAAGTTGTTTCAACTATTGCGACCATCATTCACGCCCGAAAGATGCCAACTTGCTTGGTGCGTGAATTCTAACCCGTCGCACCGGTAATAGAAAGCGATCTCGGATCGCGGCGGAAACGCACACCGCGCAACAAGCACCGATTTTTCACCATAAAGGCATGGAAACGGTATTGGTCAGTATTGGCAGTATGGCCAGTATTTGTCAGTATTTACAGTATTGGTCAGTATTAGCAGTATTAGTCAGTATTGGTCAGGATATTCAGTAAGCATCGTTGCTTGGAATCCTCCGTCCACCTCCGCTTCCTCCTTGTGAATAAAAGCGTCTTTAACCACAACGGCACGAGGACAGTATGGGTCGGTATCGATCAGTATTAGCAGTATTGGTCAGTATTTACAGTATTGGCCAGTGTATTCAGTATATTCAGAACGTGCCCCGGGAGCTGGGATTACTGATCATTGATCATTGGTCATTGAGGTGCCCTCCGCTTCCTCCTTGTGAACAAAAACGTTTTTCACCACAGCGATGCGATTACAGTGATTGGTCAGTGTTTTCAGTATTAGTCAGTATTAGCAGTATTGGTCAGTATATTCAGTACCTGTCCCCAGGAGCTAGGATTATTGTTCATTGCTCATTGATAACCGCTTTCAGGCTCCAATCAGCCTATGTACTCTTTCAGTGTCTGCCGCATGGCTGACGCCGGCGTGTGGCCGTACACCCGGCCGCCAAGGTGATTGACAACATGAGCGATTTCGCTGCCCGCTTTGCCATTGAGCCAAATCGTCGTCAGATGATGCAGCCTGACACCCGGAACCTGCGGTGCCTCAATGGCACTTTCGCATGTAATGACCGCATCGCGGAAATAGCAGTAAACCCCCAGCCCCCATGCTTCGTGCTTTTTCACTGAATCCGCCACTTTGTAGGATGCGTACCCATCGGTTGTCCCGGCCATCCATGCCGCCTGATCGGGCGGATCGTACGGCATCTCGGATTGATACATGTACACTCGTCCGCCGTTACCGTTCCATAGTGTCTGGTATTGCTCATGATGTTCGTTAAACAATCCATAACACGTCACATTGTCGCCATTCACCACCAGCCCGTGCCGGGTTGGATTTCTGCGCCAGCCGACACCTTTGCCGTGATCCGCCCGCCAGATCCAGATGTTGTCTGTTACCACATGGTGGCTGTTAATAATGATTCCGGTATCGTTGCGGCCGGCCGCCGGTCCGGCCGTGCGCACCGTTAAATCATAAAGACACGTCGGGTTGGCGGAATGATCGGCCGAACTGCCCGCCGGCCCCACTTCAAGCAGGTACTGCGAATGTATTTCTCCGGCGTCAATGATAAGTCCGGCGATGGTCACGCCGTCAACGTCCGCCACTGAAACGGCAGTCTGTCCCGCCGTCGCTTTCAGTGCGGGCACCGCCAACCCCAGAAGAATCGTGTTCGGCCGCGTCACACGGAGTGTTTTTTCCAGCCGGTACGTGCCGGGTGTAAATAGAATATGCTTGCCGCGCTCCAGGGCCGCATTCAGGCTTGCCGCGGAGTCTTTCCCGGGGTGGGCGATATGAAAGCGGCTGATGGGTATCCATTCTCCCGGCGTAGAGCCACGATCCCATGATGGGCCGAGTGTGTCATGCTGCAGGGCGGGCACAAATACCGCAAAATCGCCCGAGGCATCAACGGCCAGATAGGGCTTTTCACGAATGACCGGTGTCCGCCTGATGACGGTATAGGCCGGATTCGGAAAGGTGTTTCCCGGCGCATTGCGGCAGCCCGCGAAAACCATGTTCCAGACCGCATTGCTCCACACCGACCACTTGCTGTTGCGGGACAGCCATTGCTGCTGCGATGCCGGAACAACCTTGCCGTCCACAACCGAATCAGCCAGGAACCCGCCGCTGGCATAACCGGCTCCGCAATTGCATGATGTCCACACGTCAAACAAGTTCAAATCGCCCTTCACGTGCAGACGGCGTATCGGAGCGGCCTGCGAAACCGCAATACGCATCGCGCCGCCCGTGGCTGTTGGCCGAACGGTCATATTGCCGATGGATCGCCAGAAGTTATCCAGCGCGGCTCCGCCGCTCCACTGTGCATTGACATTGACACCGCCGTTAATCAGCACATCATCCGGATTCTGTCCCAACCCCGCTACTTCCGTGTAAAAACCGACATTAAAGTTGACCTGGTATCTTCCCGGTTTGAAAAGAAACGCGTATCCTCTGGATGCAAACTGATTCGTCTCCATTTTCCGGAAAATATCCCGGGTAATGTGATTGATTCCGTCAGCCGGCATTTGAGGATCAAACACATATACATTCTCCCCGAATAACGTCCGGTTGGCCCGGGAGATCGACGCCGTACCCCCGCTGGCCGTGATTGTTGCGGCATCCGCCCCGGAAGCCATTGAAGACGCCACCGCCGCTGCGACCACACCCTTGATAAAATCCCGCCGTTTCGGCATCGCTGAACTCCATATGAACTCTACGGGGCCCTTCGGCCGACCGCACAGGCGATGTACCCTGCCATGAATGAGAAGTGTAGCCTCCGGTCGGCAATAATTGCAAATCAATGTCCAAAACCAACTCCCAGCAAGGGGGCCTCCCGCAGGACGCGACACCGCGCTCCCGGGTCGAATCTGGAAGTTAGAGGAGACGGAGAAAGATCACCAACCGCAAAAGGCGCAAAGGACTATTGAGATCAATATCTGTTCTTTGTGGTGGAAATCCATATTCCGAATGCTACGGACGCAGAACCTGGAATCTGGAATCTGGAACTTGGAATCTGGAACTTGGAATCTGGAACTTGGAATCTGGAACTTGGAATCTGGAACCTGGAATCTGGAATCTGGAAAAAATTGAAAGCGAAGGGCTTCGAGATGATTTGATCACTGATCAACGATTCCCGGCAAGCCGGGATCCTGTGCGGGTGTGGGGCGTGAAATGTGTGAAGATCGTTTATAATATATCATTCACCTGGCGCGGTCGGACAAGGGTGTTTGGAATATGGCGAAATCGGGGCAGTCAAAAAAGCGGAGCGATGCTTCCGCACGAAGCCAAGGGCGACATGCATCGGGCCGATCATCGCGCAAGCGCGAGAAGCGACCGTCTGTGTCGGCTGAGCATGCCGGATTGGGGTTTTTGCTGTGTAAAACCGCGCATCTCTTTTCCGGTTCGGGTTTGGCGGAATTTGATCAGCGGGACAGCTATATGGTTGAATCGCCGGCCAAAACCGCGCCGGCCGCATCGAAAGCGCGTATTTTGCTTGTGGATGCCCATCCCATTGTGCGAAGAGGCATGCGCCACCTCATTAGCGCCAGCGGCGATATGTCCGTTTGCGGGGAGGCGGCCAGCGGCGATGAGGCGATTGCAAAAATAAACGAACTGAAGCCTGATCTGGTTGTGCTGGATTTTTCGTTACCGGGCAAATCCGGCATTGACCTGCTGAAAGAAATCAAGGCCAGGCGTCCGCAGGTTCAGATTCTGGTGGTATCAAGATATGAAGAGAATATTTACGCCCAGCGGGTGTTGCGTGCCGGAGCATTGGGTTACATCATGCAACGTGAGGCTACGGAAAATATCCTTTCAGCGATTCGCCGCGTTCTTGGCGGTCAGGTATATGTGAGTGATTCGGTTGCGGCCGGCGCGTTGCGGCACTTTGCCGCGGAGAGCCGGGCGGAGATGCGTCATTCGCATGAGGTATTAACCGATCGAGAACTGGAAATTTTCCGTTCCATCGGCGAGGGAAAGTCACTGCGCGATATTGCACGGATGCTGAAACTCAGCGTCCACACGGTGGCTGCCCATCGGGGACATATAATCAGCAAGCTGGGGCTTTCCGGCAGTCGTGAGCTTTTGCGCATGGCCATGCAGCAGGCTTCGGAGCATTGGCAGGGCGGCCCGGGCAGCGCTGCGGATTTCAACGCATCGGAAGGCCCGGAACCAACGCGCCGGCGTAATGCGAAAAAGCGTTAGCTGCAGGTTTGGAAGCATTGCGTTTCTGCGCGAAAGTCGTCGGTGGTTCCGAAGCGAATCGCCAATGGACGATTTTCCAGTGCCTGCGCATGGGGATCGTTTAAGCCGATTTATAGAAGGAAAGTGAAGATGAAAACAAACGCACGATCTGAAATGAAACGCATTCTTGACCACATCCGGCAGGCGCTGGGACAGGTTCCAACCGCAGTGGAGAAACTTGCCAGGGTGGATCCGGGTATGATTCACGAACATCTGCGTTCTCAGGCCTACGCCATGCCAAGCCAATCGCCGGCTCTTGATGACGAGACCCGCACATTGATTTACCTGGCCGCGGCACTGGCGAGTTCGAGCCAGCCTTGCGTGCGGGCCACGCTGGATAAGGCCCATATACAGGGAATTCCGCGGGAAAAGATTCTGGAAACGGTTCGCATTGTCCGCTTTGCGGCGGCCTCCAAGGTGGTCAGCGACGCGGAAAGTGTTTTTGAAGCTCTGGAACAATTCGACCAATAATGCCGGCGGCGGGCAGTCATAACCGTTGGCGGCGTAAATGCCGCCTTGTGCGGAAGCCGGCGTCAGGTTCGGGCGCGCTCCGCGCCGATCCGGAAACACGCACAATAGCCAAAACAGCTACACGTATATAGTTGAAGTAATGATACCCGGAAGCGAACAATTCCTTACGGTGCATTGCGGCACTTCCCCGATTTATTTTGAAACGCATTGAGACGATGATGTCATACGGCATTGATGCAGAGGATGTGCGTTATGAACATGCAAGCCAATTTTGAAAACTCCGGCCGAGGTCTTCCGATTGCCGGCAACAGCGCCGATCGCATGAGATTGCGGTCGCGGGTGGGTGTGGCTTTTTTTAACGGCGTGGTTTGTGAAATAATTCACAATGTAGGCATCCTCCGGTCGATTTTTTCCAAGTTGGTGAGTGGCGGAAAGTTTGAACTTGTTTACCCGATTGATAGTTGCGATGTGCGTACATCGCCCGGGTATGTGGCTTTTTAGGAAAGGAACCAGGCCATGAAACGAGAACGAAGAGGTTGGAAGTTGGTGGTATTGGCGGCGGCGATGGCATTGATGCCCGTCGCGGTGACATGGGGTCAGGACGCGGCCGGGCCAACGGCGGCGGATTACCAGAATCTGCAGGAGAAATATCAGCAGGTGCAGCGGCAATTGTCTGAGGTATCCAAGGATGTTGCCGCCATCAAAGACACACAGGCCGCGCTCAAGAAGCAGGAAGCGGAAATAAAGAAACAACAAAGGGAACTGAAAAGAAAGCAAGCCAAACTTAAGGCGGCGCAGGCGGAGGCGGCGGCAACAAGTCAGCAAGCCACCGATCAAGCGGTTAAGCATTTGTACAATCAGGTGGTGGCAAACAGCCAGAAAGAGGCCGGCACCACCGAGGGCGGCGGCGGCGGCAATAACATTAATGCCACCATTGAAAATCTTTTCGCCCCACCTACCGGTGAGCATTATTTTTCGCCCTTCAGCAAGCAAAACCCCGACCACATGCGACCGGATCAGCACATGCAGATCGCGCAATGGGGAAACATGAAGTTGTATCTGGGATTCTGGACGGTCGGACGTTTTCAGGGACTTCAGCAGTACAACCTGGGCAAACCCACGGGCATGAACCCCAATTTTCAGACGCCCTATGGCATGATGGACCTGTATGCCACGGTTCCGCATGAGTTCGACATGTTCGCTGATTTTTATATCGCCAGCCCGGAGCACCCCAGCCAAACTTATGGCGATGAAGGCTGGCTGGTATTCAAACAGCTTCCCGGATTCAGCCGCAATAGTCCGATCAACCAGCTCATGGATTACATCAACGTCAAGGCCGGGGCATTCGACATCGACTTCGGCGATAACAACTACCATCGCTCGAAAGATGCCTGGGTACAGAATAACCCGTTGATCGGCAACCCGCTGGTGGATCCGAGCACGGAAGAAATCGGCGGCGAAGTATACAGTGTTAAAGGCCCCGTGTACTGGCTGTTCGGCGTTTCCAACGGCAGCACCACCGGCCACTTTGATTACGGTGCAGGCCCCTCGTTCCACGGCAAACTCTGGGGTTATCCCACCAAGGATCTGCGATTGTCGGGGTCGGTCTACTACGGGGACATGGGTGAATCAGCGGATACCATCGACCTGTTTACGGCCGCACGCAGCGGCGAGGCCTATGCCAATCTTTTTGGAAATTCGGTCGATACGCAAGGTCAGATTGTCCCGCAGGCCGGCCACAATGTCTTTGCGGCCCAGGGCGATATTACCTATGAGAAATGGCCGTTTGAAAGCTACAGCTACGTCGGCTGGACGCAGGATAACCACGCCAACCGCACCGGCATCGGCACGCCGCGGGAGAGCTGGCTGTATGGCTCAAGCAATTTGGTCTATCACATCACTCCGTCTTTGTACCTCGCGGCGCAATACAGCTATGCCTTCGCCGGAGCGGTTAACGGGGTTGATACCAATGGATGGGTCGATCGCATCCAGGTTGGGGCCGGCTATTGGCTGACTCGCAGTCTGCTGGCCAAGGTCGAATATGTCCAGGAACAGTTTCGCAGTTTTGGATCCAACACCGGTCTGGTGAACAGCGCACAAGCGAACCTTGGGCCCGGATTCAACGGCGTTGTGATGGAAGTTTCGTTTGGTTTCTAATGAAAAAGGAATTTAATTATGTTTAGTCTTTTAACAAAAACAACCACTTCGCCGGACCGCCAAAGAGCGGTCCGGCGAGGGCCGGTAAATTGGATGTGTGCTTTACTGCCGTTGATTTTTCTGGCGGCATGTCCGGTGTACGCCGCGGCTGTTGTCGATGTGGCACAGTACGCTGCAGTGCCCGGCGGCACGCTGGTGATTCACGGCACATCAACCTTGCACGACTGGAGCGCGCAGACCAAGGGGCTTGCGGGTCGTGCCGTATTGGATGGCAGTTGGACCGGTCATGGCGCGCAGGCGATCGAATTAAAATCAATTCATCTGGTTATCGCCGTGAAATCGCTGAAAAGCAGCGAGGGCGGCGGCATGGACAGTACGATGTATGGAGCACTGCATCGCAGGAAACATGCGTTTATCACCTATCAGCTCACCACCGCAAAACTGCTTGCGCCGCCCGCGGGTAAAGATGCTCCGGCGGTTTTCAAAACCAAGGGTAATTTGAAGGTTGACGGTACAACGCGAAGCGTTCCGCTGGTACTGACCGTAACGCACTTGGCCAATGGTGATTTAAGCATTGCAACGACCGTCAAACTCAAGATGACGGAATTTGGCGTTAAACCGCCGACGGCAATGTTTGGAATCATTCGCTCCGGAGATGCCATTACGGTCAATGCCACCTGGCTGCTGGCAGCCAAGGCCGGCGCGTAATTCGAGGACTTTTAATTATGACTTGTGCCCGGGAACAACCAGTCGCTCGCAACGCAGGGGTCTTAGCTACCTCAATGCGTCGGTTGGTTCCGCCGATTTTGCTGGCGGCTCTGGCTCTGGCGAGCGGCGTTGTGTCAGCCGATCAATGCACACCCTCCGGCACCGGGCACAAGTTGGTTTCTCCATCTCCGGCAAAGCCTCCCGCGCCTCTGCGCTTTTCGCTTACCACGCAAAGCCGGTTACAACTCAAGGGCACGGCCACCATTGGCAGTTGGTCCTGTAAGAGCAAACAGGTCTCGGGGATGCTGATACTTCCCACTGACCGAATGGCTCTGGCCGCGCTTTTTTACCACATTCGGTCGGCCCGCCCGCATGATCCGCCGATTCTGCGGCTGCCGGTGCGAAAACCGGTAATTGGAGAATTATCACTTCCGGTTAGATCCCTTGATGGCAACAGCTCGGGCATGGATCATGACATGTGGCACGCGCTGAAGGCCAAAACGCATCCGGCAATTTCGTATTCTTTCTTACGTATTGTTCGCGCCAGGCCGTTCTGGAGCAGAACTTCCCGGTCACCGGGGCTGAAATTACAGGTGCTTGGAAAACTGACTTTGGCCGGCGTTACGCGTGTATTGTCTACCGATATGTACGTGCAGAGACTTGCCGCCGGACTCTACAGTATTCACGCAACATCAATCGTGATGATGCGAAGCTTCGGCGTAAAACCGCCGACGGCATTTTTCGGTTTGATCCGCGGCCACAACCGTGTGCGCGTCATATTTGATTTATACCTCTCGGACCGGCAACCGCCGCGGCAATAGCCCCGGTCTGACCCATCAAAGATGCAACCACAGCCCGAATGCCTTAGAGCCGGGGCAACGCGCCGGCTTATCTGCTGTGGGGTAAACCGCATGATTCGCGAAGTGCGCCTGATTACCACCCGTATGGGCCGCGACGATCCGCTGATGGCATTCGCAGGCGGCGGCACCGAGGATCCCATTCTTGCAATGCAATTTGCACCGCCAGGGGGCCAACTGGCATCACCACTGATTACACGGATTTAACGGATAACGTGCGAAACACGCGCTTTCACAAATCGTTCCCGCATCCGTGCCACAATCTGCCACATTCGTCACGATCTGCGAAGGATTACCGGCTCGGCACACCGCGCTTTTGACGGACATTTACCGCTGGCAGAGCCGGCGGCTATGTGATGTCTGGTTGCGGCTTCGCCGCGCTGGGCCATCCGCGGCAACCGCGGTCCGCTCCATCACGCCCAAAATCCAATCCGACTCATCACGGCAGCTACCGGCCGCCGGGTACATCTGGCGTTGGCGTTGCTCCGGCGGTAACATTTCCGATTTAGAGGGATGCCGAAGATGCCTGATACCGCTGCCGTTTCACTTCCGGATTTGCTGGCTCTCATTGCCGAGCTTTGGGGATACCGCCAGTTGCGTCCGCTGCAGCAGCAGGCCATGGAAGCGGTGCTGGCCCGGCGCGATTCGGTTGTGGTTATGCCCACGGGCGGAGGCAAATCATTGTGTTATCAAGCCCCCGCGATTCATCTGGCGCGATGTGGTCACGGACCAACGGTGGTGGTGTCACCTCTGATCGCGCTGATGAAGGATCAGGTGGATTCGCTGCGCACGGTGGGGGTGGCGGCGGCGCAGATGGATTCATCGATGAATGCCGAACAGCGCCGGCAAACGGCGGCACAGTTGCGCAACGGCCAATTGGACATGCTGTTTGTGTCGCCGGAAAAACTCTTGGCGCAGCAAAACGGCGGTGGATCATCCGATGGCGGGGCGTTTGTACAATTGCTGCGGGATTCGGGCGTGCAAACATTTGCCATTGACGAAGCGCATTGTGTCAGCCACTGGGGGCATGATTTTCGTCCGGAATATCGGCGGCTTTCCAATCTTAAATCATTGTTTCCCGGCTGCTCGATTCACGCCTTTACCGCCACCGCGACTGAACCCGTGCGGGCCGATATTGCCCAGCAGTTACAACTTGATAACCCGGTGCGGCTGGTGGGAAATTTTGACCGGCCCAATCTGATTTACCGCGTGCTGCCGCGGAAAGACATGATGGGGCAGGTTCAGGAAGTGCTGGACCGGCATAAAGATGAGGCGGGCATCATTTATTGTTTACGTCGCCGGGATGTTGATGATACGGTCGCCGCATTAAATGCGCGGCATAAGGGCGGCGGTCCGAAGGCCCTGGGATATCACGCCGGCATGACTCCGGAAATCCGCCGGAAAGTGCAGGAAGCATTTGCCCGGGAAGAATGTGATCTGATCGTGGCGACGATTGCTTTTGGCATGGGCATTGACCGCTCGAATATCCGGTTTGTGCTGCACACCGGAATGCCCAAATCCATTGAGGCGTATCAGCAGGAGACCGGGCGTGCCGGCCGGGATGGACTGGAGGCGGAATGCGTGCTGCTTTATTCCGGCCAGGATGTTATGACCTGGAAATCACTGATTGAACATTCGGCGGCGGAGGCATCACTTTCCGGCACACCGGTAAGCCCGGATTATGTTCCCACGGCCCTGCGCCACCTTGATGATCTGGATCGCTTTGCGCGCGGTGCGGTATGCCGGCATAAGGCGCTGGTGGAATATTTTGGTCAGCGTTATGTGCCGCCGATACTGGATTCACAATCCGAAGGCGAATGCAACTGCCAGGCGTGCGATCATTGTCTGGGCGATACCGAACCGGTGGCCGATGCGCTGGTGATCGCACAAAAAATACTTTCAGCGGTTGCCCGCACCGATCAGCGCTTTGGCGTGGGACATATTCTGTCGGTACTGCGGGGGGAAAACACGGAGAAAATCCGGCAACTCAAACATGATCAACTTTCTGTGCATGGCCTGCTGAAGAACCATTCCAAGGCGGATCTGAGAAATTTTGTGTATCAACTGGTCGGACAGGGCGTGCTGGTGCAGGAAAATCTGATTTTGCCGCAGGGCCGCAGCGCGCCGATTCTCAGATTAAATCATGCCTCGGTGGAAGTCATGAAGGGACGGCATGCGGTGCGGCTGATTCAACTGGTTCAGAAATCAACCGAACAATCCGGTAAAACCCAGGCCAGGGAAATTTCCTGGCAGGGAGTGGATCACGGGTTGTTTGATGCACTGCGTGTGCTGCGGCGCGACATTGCCGCCCAGCGCGGCGTGGCACCGTATGTGATATTTTCTGACGCCACCCTGCGGGAATTAGCCCGGGTGCGTCCCACCACACGGGTTGCTCTGCGGCTGATTTACGGTATCGGAGAAGCAAAAATCAAATCGCTTGCGGACCGGATTCTGCCGGTTATTGCGGACTACTGCCTCATTCACAATATTGCGACCGATGTGCCCGGAGATGGTTCCCCGCCTCCGGTCAGACCGGCAGTCAGCAGTCGGCCCAACGCCGCCAAGCAAAAGGCGTTTGAGTTATTTAAACTGGGCCGATCGATCAAACAGGTTGCCGATGAACTGGACCGGGCGGAAAAAACCGTTGCGGATTATCTGGCGGAATATATCGTGCTTGAAAAGCCCGCCTCGGTTACCGCATGGGTGCCGCAGGCCACCTTCCGTCGCATCGAGCAAGCCATTGGCGAACATGGTGCCGATCGCTTGCGGCCCGTTTTTGTGGCCCTTAATGAAACGGTGAGCTATGAATATATCCGGATAGTGGCGGCCTATCTGCAGGCGCAACGGTAAATCCCGGCATGCATTCCCGGGACGGCCGAGCAGTTATTTATGATCGGTGAAATCCCTATCTGCAATTCAGCAAGTGCCTGATACCGAATCGCGCGGCGAAACTGTATGCTCTTGGTTGTACCGGCGGTTGGGCGTATGGCCCGGACCGTGATTTGATTAAGGAGTGTACCGTGACTGTTGCTGCTCATCAAAAGTCCAGCGTTGCCATCGCCGGCCATGTTCGCCGGCCATTACAACCGCTGTTAAACCCGCATAATATTGCCGTCATCGGTGCAACGGAAGCCCCCGGATCCGTGGGGCGTACGCTGTTGTGGAATCTTATTTCATCGCCTTTTGGCGGCACGGTTTTTCCCGTTAATCTCAAACGGCCAAGTGTGCTGGGCATCAAGGCGTATCCGACGATTCATGATGTGCCGGAGCATGTTGACCTGGCCATTATCTGCACGCCGGCGCAAAGCGTGCCGGATCTTGTTGAACAATGTGGAATTGCCGGTATTCCCGGCGCGATCATTATCTCCGCGGGTTTCAAGGAACTTGGTGCTCCCGGCGCCGCCCTGGAACAGCAGATTGCGGCCCATGCCCGCCAATATGCCATGCGCATTATCGGCCCGAATTGCCTGGGTGTGCAAAATCCGTTGATCGGGTTAAACGCATCTTTTGCGCACGGCATTGCCCGTCCCGGTTCGATCGCCTTTTTATCTCAATCCGGCGCTTTGTTGACGGCCATTCTGGATTGGTCGCTGCGGGAACAAATCGGTTTCAGTTCCTTTGTTTCCCTGGGATCCATGCTGGATGTGGGTTTCGGCGACCTGATTGATCATCTCGGCGATGATCCGCGCACACGCGCAATTCTGATTTACATGGAAAGCATCGGCAATGCCCGCCAGTTCATTTCCGCCGCGCGGGAAGTGGCGCTGACCAAACCGATTATTGTCATCAAAGCCGGCCGCACGGCCGCCGCCGCCGCCGCGGCTGCCAGCCATACCGGTTCCATGACCGGTTCTGACGAAGTGCTGGACGCGGTATTCCGCCGCGTGGGCGTGCAGCGCGTTAATGAAATCAGCGAATTGTTTGATCTCGCCGAAGTTCTGGCCAATCAATCCCGGCCCAAAGGCCGGAACCTGACGATTCTGACCAACGCCGGCGGCCCCGGTGTACTGGCGACCGATGCGCTGATTCAAGGCGGCGGGCAACTGACCAAACTCTCCGAACCCGCGATGAAAGAACTCGACAGCCTTCTGCCGGCCCCATGGTCGCACGGCAATCCGGTGGATATTCTCGGTGATGCCTCACCGGAGCGTTATGCCAAGTCCCTGGAAATTGCCGCCCGCGATACCAACGCCGACGGCATGCTGGTTATTTTGACCCCGCAGGATATGACCGATGCCACCCGTTCGGCTGAGGCTTTGGTCATCGCCGCCAAGGCACAATCCAAGCCGGTTCTGGCAAGCTGGATGGGCGGCGCCATGGTGCGGGCCGGAGAAGAAATTCTCAATCGGGCCGGTATTCCGACCTTCGCTTATCCTGATGCCGCGGCCAGAGCTTTTAACTATCTCTGGCAATATGACCGCACATTGAAAGCCCTTTATCAGACGCCGCGATCATCCGGCGATCAATCCCTGGATTCCCATTCGCGCATCAGCATTGAGAGTATTTTTTCCGAAGCGCAGGCCGAACAGCGCACCACGTTAACCGAGCCGGAATCCAAGCGGTTGCTGGAAGCATACGGTATTCCAGTTACCCCCACGCATGTGGCAACCACGGCACAGGAGGCGGTGGCCGCGGCGGAAAAAATCGGTTTTCCGGTGGTGGTCAAGGTTTTTTCAAAAACCATTTCGCATAAAACCGATGTTGGCGGCGTGATGCTGAACCTTACGTCCGCCGCGGTGGTTAAACAGGCCTTTGAAAAAATTCAGGCCTCCGTTACGGCCCGGGCGCGGGCCGACCAATTTCAGGGTGTTACCGTGCAACCCATGGTTCGCATAGCCGATGCGTATGAATTGATTCTCGGTTCATCCATTGATTCTCAGTTCGGACCGGTGCTTTTGTTTGGCCTTGGCGGACAAATGGTTGAATTGTTCCGCGATCGGGCCCTGGCCCTGCCGCCGCTGAATTCCACTTTGGCCCGGCAAATGATTAATCAGACCAAAATCAGCAAAGCCCTGGCCGGAATTCGTGGCCGCGCTGCGGTTGATATTACAGAACTGGAACGCATTCTCGTGCGATTCAGCACACTGGTGATTGAAAATCCGCGCATTAAGGAAATTGACATTAACCCGCTTCTGGCAGGCCCGGAAAAACTTGTCGCGCTGGACGCCCGTGTCATATTGTTCCCCGCGGATGTGCCTGATGCCGATTTGCCGCGCCCGGCCATTCGTGCTTATCCCACGCAATATGTCCATACCGTGATTACCGATGACGGCCAATCCATTCTCCTGCGTCCCATCATGCCGCAGGATGAGCCGCTGATTATTCAATTCCACCATTCGTTGTCCAACGAATCCGTGCGGCATCGTTTCTGCAATATCATGAAGCTGGAAGATCGCATCTCCCATGAACGGCTTGTCCGCGTGTGCATGAACGATTATGACAGGGAAATCGCCCTGGTGGCGCAGCATACGCGACACGACGGCACGCCGGAAATTGTCGGTGTGAGCCGATTATCCAAAATCCGCGGTACCTCCGAAGCCGAGGCCGCGGTCATTGTTGCCGATGTCTGGCAGAATCGGGGCATCGGTACGGCACTGCTGGAAGAGGCGATCAAAATTGCCCGTATGGAGGGCGTATCGCGCGTGTTTGCCTCCGCGTTGCCGGAGAATATGGAAATTCAACATCTGCTGGCCAACAAGCTGGGCTTCAAGGTTACATCGGATGTGCAATCTCCGACCATCCACTTTGAGCTCAATCTGGCCGGGGTATAAAACCGGGACGCGGGCGTCAGGCGCGATCGCGGTGACGTGCGGTGGTGGTTGAGTCAGCGAATGGGTACTTCCTTGCCGGCATCGGATGAACGATAGACCCCATCGACGATTTTCTGCACGGCGGCACCTGCTTCACCGGGGGCCTCCAGCGGTTGATCCCGTAATACGCCATCAACGAAATTGCGCAATTTGAGCTTGAAGAGCGTGAAAAAATCCCCTTCCGGCAGAAAGGCCGGCGTGGTATTGGTCATGGTGCCGGCGCGATCGGTGAAAATCGCGGTTGGATCCCAGGTGGCACCGCCTTTTTCTCCGACCAGCGTGAAATTCCAGATGTCGCGCTCAATGTGTCCGGCAAAACATGCCTCAATCTGCATGACCGCGCCATTGGCGAAACGGATATGCCCAATGGCTAAGTCTTCCACATTGTAGGTTTTCCAGTCCCAGTCCGGCCACATGCTGACGACATCATTGGGTTTATTACCCATGTAGGTCCAGGTTTTTCCCGTGGCCGCCACCGGTTCAGGCGAACCCATGACATAATGGGCCATCTCAATAACATGCACGCCGATATCAATCATCGGGCCGCCACCCTGCAATTGTTTTTGGCCAAACACGCCCCAATTCGGTATGCCGCGCCGACGCAAGGCCTGGCATTTAACAAACATGACATTGCCGAACTGCCCCTCATCACGGGCCCGGCGCAGCATTTGTGTCGCGGGATGAAAGCGATATTGAAAACCCACCGCCAGTTGGCGTCTGGCCTTCACGGCGGCGTCAATCATGGACTGACATTCCTGCGGGGACATGGCCATGGGCTTTTCGGTAATAACATGAGCGCCCGCTTTTAATGATGCAATGGTAGCCGGGGCATGGACCGCATTGGGCGTGCATACGCTCACGGCGTCGGGCTTTATTTCCTTGAGCATCTGGTGGTAATCGGCATACAGCGCGGAAATGCCGTATGTGTCTTTCATGATTTCCAGACGGTGCGGATTAATATCGGCACCGGCGACAATTTCAACATCCGGCATGGACTCAAACGCCCTGAGTTGTGTTTCGCTGATGCCGCCGCAGCCGATCATGGCCAGTTTCAGCCGGGGGCCTTTATAGTGCGATTTTTTTTCCCGGGCAAAAGATTCCGTTGAAACGCCGGTGCTGGCCATGTGCTGATCCTTCTCAAAGTGCAACCCCTGCGGAGATCACTTCCATCAAAGGTATGTCATTATTGTGCTCGGCCATGCGTTTCTTGGCAAGACTTCCGGTACTTTCACCCCATATTTGCGTTCCACGGCAAAACCGGTGCCAGAGCGGCATGATGGGAAGGCATCATGCCGCAAAATGCCGGAAACGGCACGCAACAAACCCGCCGGTTACCCGGGCCGCCGGCCGGTCGATCAATCGGCGAGGTTGACCAACAGGGCACCAGTGATTCGGACGATTTTTCCGCGTGCCGCGCGGTGGATCGCCTCTGCACGGCACCCGTGGCGAAGCGTTATTACACCAGCATGGCCAGCGGATTTTCCAGAACGGTTTTAAGTTTGCTTAAAAATTCCGCACCCAGCGCGCCATCAATAACCCGATGATCCGCGGACAGGGAGATGGTCATTACCTGAGCCGGGACGACCTGCCCGTTTTTGACGATGGGCCGGGCCTCCGTACCGCCAATGGCCAGGATGGCCGCTTCCGGCGGATTGATAATCGCCTGGAATTCACGTATGCCGTACATCCCCAGATTGCTGATGGTAATGGTGCTGCCGGTCATCTGATCGGCTTTGAGTTTGCGGCTGCGGGCCAGTTGGGCCAACTGCTTGATTTCTTCCGACATCTGCCGAATGCCCTTGTTTTGCGCATCGCGAATCACCGGTACCACCAGCCCGTCTTCAATTGCGACGGCAATTCCGAGATTCACGCTGCCATGCTGGATGATGGCGGTTTCGGTAAAGCTTGCATTCACGGCCGGTAACTGCGCCACGCTGCTGGCCACCGCCCGGGCAATAAAATCAGTTACGGTCAGCTTGGTCGGTGCCAGTTGTTCATTGGCGGCTTTGCGCAATTGCAGCAGCGCATCCATTACCACATCAATGGAGACATAAAAATGCGGCACGGTCTGCTTGGCCTGCAACAGTCGCCGCGCGATGGTCTGGCGCATATTGTTCAGCGGTATGGTCCTGGCTTCCAGCTTGGCGGCCACGGGTGCGGGGGCCGCGGGTAATGCTGATTTGGCCGCGGCTGACGTTGCAGGCCTGGCGGAAGCGGTCCCGGCGGCGAGCACATCACGTTTGATAATCCGGCCGTCCGGCCCGGTGCCTTGCAGTGATTGAATGTCAATGCCTTTATCGGCGGCGATTTTTCGAGCCAGGGGCGAACTGCGCACCGGGCGGGAAGCATCGGCTGATGGTGCGGGTGCCGGTGCCGGAGCCGGAGCCGCGGCAGGTGCCGGAACGGGTGCGGGTGTCGCAGCGGGTGTCGCGGCTGCAGGGGCCTGCGGGGCGGCCGCGGCCGATGATGAAGATTTTCCGCCTGCGGCTTTGGCCACAGCCGCCACATCTTCCTCGGGCTTGGCCAGCACCACAATCAATCCGCCCACGGGGATTTTTTCCCCTTCCTTCGCCACAATCCGGGCCACGGTTCCCGGTTCAAAGGCTTCCAGTTCCTGCGTGGCTTTGTCCGTTTCAACTTCGGCAATCACGTCGCCGGGCTTGATTTTTGCATTTTCCTTCTTGAGCCATTTCACCAGTGTGCCATCGGTCATGGTGTCGGATAGTTTCGGCATGGTAATTTCAATTGGCATTTTCTAAATCCTTTATCACTATTGGCCCGGGCCATCCAAGCCGTCGTTCATCGATATAGTTTATGCTCCCCGGACCGATTCGTTAAGCGCCGCACCGATAAAACCGCTTCATCTATTTGCAGTCGCATCAGGCCGCCGAGTTGTCACAGCGTTATTCCACGGTGTCGAGTTTTCCCGTTTCAGGATGAATCATCAGTCCATGCACCACAATTTCCCGGGGCAGCAGAGGGTGCTTACGAATTAAATTAACGCTTTTATGCACGGCGTCTTCCACCCGGTCAAAGCCTTTGAGCCAGCTTTCCAGATCAATTCCCGCATTGCGCAGCGTGTCAATGACGTCATCGGATATGCCGCGCTGCCGCACTTTTTTCAGCACCCGGTCGCTTTCCAGTCCGGTCATGCCGCAATCATGATGGCCAATAACCAGAATTTCCTCGGCACCCAATTCATAAACCGCCACGAGCACACTGCGCATAATGGAACCAAACGGATGCGCTACCACCGCCCCGGCACTTTTAATAAGTTTGATATCACCATTGCGCAAGTTCATGGCCCGCGGCAGCAACTCCACAAGGCGGGTATCCATACAGGTAATAATAACAAGTTTTTTATTGGGAAATTTGTCGGTCTTGAACGCCTCATACGCTTTGGACGCCACAAATTCCCGGTTAAACGCCAAAATATCCGGAACCATCGACATGTGATTCTCCTGCCCAGGTAAGCCATCAGCTTATGCGCTTACGCATCCGCTGGCAAACGAGTTGATATATTGGCGAAAGTCTGCCCGCCGGCGGCTATTTTGCCATGTGCGCGCAACACACCCCACCACATGGCTCCGGGCTTGCCCGGAGTCTCCGGGAAAATTCGCCGAACCATCCAATTCATGCACGCGGCGGCGTGATCCAATCAAAGGGATCCGCGGCCATGCCACGGCGAATATTATGATTGACAATGTAATTCCTGGCCGCCCGCACGGCCGGCCAGTCAAATAAAAACACCCGCCAAAAGCCTCCCGTCCACACGCGTTGGCCGGGGTCCCCATCGGCCAGGCCGATGCGGCTGCTGGACTTTCCTTTTGCCCGGCCAACAAATCGGCTGACCGGCTCCGCATTTGCCGCAAGCAGCAGGTGAACATGCTGCTTCTCCAGCGCGGCAGCGTACACAGTCCACGCTGCCGCTGGAACACCACCGGCAACGCCCACCTGTGGGCCGCCACCAATATTTTCCGCCACACTGGCCGCAAGCAAATTGATCTCAGCATCGCGCAAATACTTTGGCTGCCCCTTGGCCATGCTTATGGCGGCCTGGCGTGTGGCTTCATCACCGGCATTGATCTGGTGCCCGTCGCGCACAAGCTGCCCGTAAAAATCAAACAACGGCGACCAGTGGCCGCGCTGATCCCCCGGCAACCATGATAAATACGTCGTCCAGACCGTTATGAATGGCCAATGTCCTACCCCACGTTTCAACAGATTCCCTCATGCCACCAATTGTAATTCCCCCATCCCACCCCCGCCACCAAACAAATACCCCCGGGCTTGCCCGGAGCTCCCAACCCGGAGTTCCCCAACCCCACGGCGATTTTCGGTGTCAAGACTGCCAGCGTGTTGTTTGGTTATAATGTGGCCATGGTTTGCCCGGTGAAATTGTTACAGGTTTTGAGATTGCCCGCATGAAGAAACGTATCGTGATGATTGCAGGGCCTGACGGCGCAGGAAAAACAACCTTTGCAAGGGAGTTTCTCCCCAATGAGTTCGATTGTCCGCATTTCGGTGCTTCGTGATAGCCCCAGTAACGCACCGGGAATGCTTGAAGCAGGAGAAAACACATGAACAGGCCGATATCGGAAAATGACCCATTTATTGTCGGCACAATGGCGGCGATGCGTCGTGCGGCACGCCCCGAAGGCCGATCGCTCCAGACGAAGACTGCGGAGACCGACACATGATCCTAGCCGCCTCCCCGTATCGTTATCCGTGATGACCGGTGACTTTGTATCCCAGCGTGGCGACCGGGTCGGCGTGGTTGGCTTTGGACTGGACGATGAACTGTTGAAATTGAAGGGCAACTAAATCAGGAATGGGACGTGAATGCCTTGGACTTCGGAACACATTAAATGGCTGGTCGACACCGGCGAACGACTGAAGACCGCCGACGGCAAGGAGGTTGAGGTCTGGGAGTTCCGTCATTTGAAGGACGAGGCAGTGCTTTCGGCCTGGGCGAAACACTTCCGGAATCACTACTGTCTGGATACAGATATCGATTTCCTTCGGGGCGCACTTCCGCGACCGGATTATCTGACCAATATCAAGTTCCCTTGCAGCACATCCAAACTCGGCCGGGGAATCAGAGCAGGAGATTTTGGGGAAATTCTGGTTTCCGATTACCTGCAATGGTGTCTCGGTTACTGGGTACCCAGGGTACGGTGGTCATCAAAGAGTGTTCGGGATGAATCGCCCAGGGGCAGCGATGTCATTGGATTCCAGTTTCATAAACAAAACGGCGAAGCCTCCACAGAGGACGTGTTGTTTGCCTTTGAATCCAAGACAAAATTCTCCGCCTCTAAAATCAACCGCCTGCAAGATGCCATCAACGATTCCGCCAAGGATCACATTCGAATCGATGAATCGCTGAACTTCATCAAGCAAAAGCTCTTTGAGAAAAGGGAAATCGATCAGGCTCAAAGGATCGAGAGATTTCAAAGCCCTGTAGATAGGCCCTACAAGGAAACCTACGGCGCTGCGGCCATCATTTCAGAAGAATGTTTCGACGCCGAAGAATTGGCTTCGGCAGACTGCGGGAAAATTCCCAAGTCAGCAAAATCTAAGGAGGTCTTTCCTCATCCTAAGGGCGACAGCCTTGTCCTCTTGGTTATCAAGGGACTCGACATGATGAAACTTGTCCACGAGCTCTACAGGAGGGCTGCGGATGAGGCCTGATAGAAAATCCAATCGTCTTTTGGGTGTTACTCGATCAAAAGCAAAGATGATCGAGTACAATGTACCTGAAGAATATCAGGGGATAGATTTATCACTACATCCAAATAAGCTCTTCACCGTCTCGATTGGCCTGCTGGGTGACCTCGCCGCTGCAATCAACCGGGAGGAGTCAGATCGCGACCCCCTCCCGGAGCTGAAAACCAATCTGCTATTTTCCGCCCGCTTTTTCGACTCCTATCTCCAGTCAAAGCTGAACGAGACACTTGATCCATACCTCGTGCTTCTGGGCTCTGCTTCCTATTACCTGTGCGATCTGCCTGGGAGCTCATCGGTATTGGCGAAGCGCATCGATGGCGACTGCCCGGACCTAGATGGCGATGGTTTGGAGGACCTGTTGCTCTGGTTGCTGCAGGCCGATCTGGGACCCTATTCTGGTGGAGCTGAGGGGCCGTTCGGCGGATTAATCGACGGGATTTCAAAGTGGATTCTCCAGTTTTTTGAGGATGGGAGCGGCGAAGAAAATCTTCTCGATTTGACCACGAAGCTGCGGGACGCCGTCTATGAGTTCGGCACACCCAGGCAACTTCTGTTTGGTGATGTGATCGCGGCCGTTCTGAGGAAAAAGTTGGAGAATTCCGCCTGGAAGGCGTTACCATCATATTCCGGGCTGCCCCGCGGCAAATGGCTCCATGCGCTGCAAAAGGATTCGTTCATCAAGGAACTTTGGCCTGCGCAACACCTTTTGGGCCAAGCGGATGTTCTCAAAGGCGAGTCTGCCATCGTTCAGATGCCCACCAGCGCTGGCAAAACGAAGGCAACGGAGCTGATCCTTCGAAGCGCGTTCCTGGCTGGGCGCGTATCACTGGCCCTCATCATCGCCCCGTTCCGGGCGCTGTGCCGTGAGATCAAGGACAGCCTCGCCGAGGCCTTCCACAACGAAACCACCAAGGTGGATGAATTGTCCGATGCCCTACAGACCGACTTCGAGGTTGCCGAACTTCTGGGGCACCAACAGATCCTGGTCGTAACCCCCGAGAAACTGCTCTACGTCCTTCGGCACGCTCCGGAACTGGCCGCCCAGGTTGGCCTGTTGGTTTTTGATGAAGGCCACCAGTTCGACAGCGGCACCCGAGGCATCACATACGAACTGCTTCTGACGTCACTACGCTCCATGATTCCCAAAGGAACCCAGAAGGTGCTGATCTCAGCGGTCATCAGCAACGCCGAGGCTGTCGGAGAATGGCTGAACGGGAACCCCAATGTCGTCGAAGGCACAACCCTGATTCCGACTTTCAGATCGGTCGGATTTGCGAGCTGGCCCGATCAGTTGGGAAAGATCGAGTACGTCGACAGCCGTGACGCCGAACAAAGTGAGTTTTTCGTTCCGAGGGTGATCGAAAGGTCCAAACTCGGAAGGAAGGGGCGGGAAAGGACGGATCGCTTTTTCCCTGAAAAAACGGACGGGCAGGCTATCGCACTTTACCTCGGTCTGAAATTGGTCCCGAATGGCAGCATCGCTGTTTTCTGCGGGCGGAAGTCGACAGCGGCCAGCGTCTGTGAAAAGGCCGTCGATATTATCGAGCGAGATGCAAAGCTGGCCTTGCCGTCAAATTTTTCAGACGCCCAGGAAGTTGCGAGGCTAGCACATCTGCATACCGAGAATCTCGGCGATGGCGCTCCGGCGTCCCAGAGCGCGGCACACGGCATTTTTTCCCATCATGGCAATACGCCTCATGGTATTCGGCTGGCGGTGGAGCATGCCATGCGTGACGGCCTTGTGCGATTCGTGGTTTGTACCTCGACTTTGGCGCAGGGCGTAAACCTTCCGATTCGATACCTCATCGTTACCAGTGTCTACCAGGGCCTGGAACGCATCAAGGTTCGAGATTTCCATAACCTCATCGGCCGAGCGGGCCGAGCCGGGATGCATACCGAAGGCAGCATCCTGTTTGCCGATCCGGTGATCTTTGACAACCGGAAGGCCCGTAACGGCAAATGGCGCTGGGACCAGGTGAAAGAGCTTTTGGAACCGCGCAATTCTGAGCCATGCATCAGCAATCTTCTTTCGATCTTCGACCCCATCAGGAGCGATGACGAGAAAGATACCGTCACTATGGAGGCACTGGATTTTGCCAGGGTCTATATCGACGGTCCTGACGAAGTGGCCAAGCTGGCTGCGGGGATAGCCGCACGACATGGAGACAAAAAATTCTCCCGAGACGGTGTCGAGCGGCAAATCGCTTGGAGAGTCAGCCTAATCTGTGCAATCGAGAGCTTCCTGCTATCTCATTGGGATGAATCTGAAAATGGTCTTTCGGAAGCGGATGTGGCCCGCCTGGCCGAAGGGACGCTGGCTTTCTTCCTGACTGATGATCAGAAAAAGGAGCATATCCGCGAGTTGTTTCAGCTTCTCGCTGGGAACATCTCTGCAAACATCACAGATCCGGCTCGCCGTAAAATCTATGGCCGGACGCTTTACGGCATTCAAGATGCCCAAGCCATTGAGGGATGGGTCCAAACCAATGCCGACAGTCTGCTTACGATTGTTGATGAAACAGACGCGCTCGATCTTGCCTGGCCATTGCTTACCCGGCATATCAACAGTGGCGTATTCAGCAAGTTCGATAAGCCGGAGGTGCTAAGGGAAACCGCCCATGGGTGGATCAGTGGAATGCCCTTCAGTGATCTCCTGAAAATCATCCGTAAGCGAAAAGCCAAGATGATATGGGGCACCCGCCGGAGGGAGTTCAAAATCGATCACGTCGTCGACCTCTGCGAAGGGACGCTGGCTTATGACGGAGCGCTCGTTGTAGGCGCTGTGTGCGAATTCATCGAAACCCTGGACCGAGATGACACTGGAGACCTGATCAATCACCTGCAGCTTTTTCAAAAGCGCCTGAAATATGGTCTGCCGACCAAAACCACCATTGCCCTTTACGAGCTTGGCTTTTCGGACCGCGTCATTGCTCAGGATATTGCCACATCCTTGAACCTGGATGCGACCCAGAAGAAGGATCTCGTGAAGGCGCTGAAAAAAGACCGGGACGGAGCCAGGGCGGTAATGGAGAAATACCCAAGCTATTTCCGGGAGAGGATGAATGAACTCCTGTAGCGGGAAACGCAATCAACGCGGACCGAAACGGGGACGCATTTAGTATCGACATTTTCCGATGGATATGGTAGTGCTCTGTCACTTCATAATTTTAGGGTAGACACTGATTAGTTTTCTGCGGGCGTCGGCTATCTGCATGTGCCATTGGACGCCTTTTTGTTGCGCGTTGACATCGGACGACCACGCAGCGGTTTGCCGACGCAGGCTCTCCATGTCGCCAAAGCGTCTGCCGGCAACGCACTGCCGGGTAAGGGCACTGAGTTCGTTCTCCGCGATGTTCAGCCAACTGCCGTGCTTGGGTGTATGCCGAATCTCCATCCGCTGCACCAACCG
>JAJZJL010000050.1 GCA_021810145.1 Planctomycetota bacterium
GTGCCAGCCTCACCGGTGGACAGGGGTCGATCGTTGGTACGGTCATCGGTGCCATGTTCATCATGACCATCCGCAATGGCTGCGTGCAGATTAATCTATCTCACGGCGTGCAGAATATTGTCACAGGCTTGATTATCATCGTTGCGGTACTCGTGGATCGCCTCCGCAATCCCAAAAACAATTGATTAACGCCACGGCGGGCGACAGCCAAGATCCGCCTTGGGCGAGATGGCCCATCGTTCCGCCACGGATCTTGGCTCGGACGATGTGCCCGCCGACGGGGCGGAAAATCCCGGATACGCTCCCCACACTGCAACGACGGGCACCGTCGCGCCCCAAGGCTCCAATGGTGGGCGTTGAGGGATCGCGCCGCCAACGGATGGGACCGCCAACTCCGATCACCAACTCGAAGATTCCGGCCGTCCGAACCTTTTCCAACAGGCTGCGCCGTTACCCTACGCTTTAGGTATCCGGGTCGCCTTACCGATTTGACGACCAACCAACCCGCCGGCGAGCGCCGCAGCGCCCATTGCCAAGACTCCGGCTGGACCAGCGACTGCAGCAGCAATACCCGCACCCAACAGCGTACCCAAAGCAGTGTTCTCCTGCCGCAGTGCCCGCTTTCGGGTACTAGACATCGGTGCTCTAATGGTAAAATTCCTGCGACGGGCTGTTTGAGTGGTCATCGCACCTTTACTGCGATTGCAGCCGACGCAGGCAGCAAAAAGATTATTGCCGTGGTTGCTTCCCCCTCTGGCGCGTGGACGGGAATGGTCGACCTCCCATGCGCCACGGGCCCCGGCGGTGCCATAATTGGCGAAAGCCAGTTTCTTGTGGCAGATGTGGCAGTATCCATCGGTCCTGTCGTAAACCATTCTCCGTTGGCGATCATCGAATGCCATATGTGATATCCTAACCTCGATCATTCGCCGCGTGCGAGAATCAGCACCACGAGTGCTGTCAGCGCGGCGGCTCCAATCAACAACAATCCCACCTTCAATGGATCTTCCACTCGCTCCGCTTCCACCTGGATTCCTTGGGCGGGCAGCGCGCTCGCCACCTTGTCGGCTTGCGTGAGAACCTGTCCCGGCGACCATCGCATAGCACGCGCCGCCTTTGCCAATTGCTCCACACTGATCGCAACGGTCCCGCGTTCCGCACGGGACCATGTGGACTGCGCAACTCCCACTGTCTTCGCCAGTTTGCTTTGATCCAGACTAAGTTCCTTCCGTCGGGTTTCCAGGATGCGACCGACTATGGCTGGGTAAGTTGTTGCAGGCTTGAGTTGGTTCATTGACATTTTCCATTAACGACATTATGCTTATCATGCATATTTATCAATAAGGAGTATATGCTTATGTCTACTGAACGTCAAGCCTTATCCAAGGGGATGGTTGTTGCCGTGTCTCTGCGAAGGTTTGGAACCTTGCTACAACACGTTGGGATTGTGACAGACTGGGACTGGCAGGGGCAAGCATGGGTAATTTCCAACTCGCTCGCTCGCAGAGGCGTGGTCGAAGAACCACTGGCGGATTTTGCGGCCGAACAGCCCGTCAAGATTTTAGGCTATTTTGGCACGTTAACCCCGGAGGCGGTTGTGCAGCGAGCACGAAGCAGACGAGGTGACCAATGGAAGCTGTTCTCCTGGAATTGTGAACATTTTGTTCGTTGGGCGCATGGCATAGAACCAGCCAGTCCCCAATTGACGGCAGGTGTGGCGGTAATGGGTACGATCGCTCTGATCGCTTTTGCAGCCTTCGGTCCGGGCACCGCGTCAGGGTGACCGCCGACGAGGTTCCAAAAAGGTCCTGATTCTCGCCACAGTCGGCTTGATGTTTTGGACACCCTGATGGCGGTGCTTTTTGCCGGCACCGCCGTACTCGCCGGAGAGCAAATCCACCTGAACTTTGATGGGCCGGCCATCAACCATCACGGTGCGAAAGAAGGTAAACGGTTGGCGGCCCTCCGCATAACCTTGCTTTTGCAGATGTTCGAGGATGGTGCGATACCGCTCTTCATCAATCGTGCGGTGATTGACCGCCAAATCCACGTCCGTGCTGCCGATGTGTCGCGGCTGCGCTTGACCAAAAAGCAGTTCCGGAACCCAGCCGCCGACCAAGACGATATCGTCGCGGTACTCTCCCAAAATGTGCACGAGTTCCAGCATGACCATATGGGCGGCCTGGGTTGCCTGTTGGGAGTAGTCAGCGCGGGAATTCACCATGATGGCTTGAGCACCTCGCGCAAAATCGCCTCGGCGGCTTCTTCGCCGCGGGCGACGTTCCCGCGGAGGTCCAAGTACGCCTGTAGCGGCGAGACGACCTGGATGCCGTCTCTGTCCTGGCTATCCATCAGCACGCCCTCGTCGTAAGGTTCGATAAGGCTGACGTTGCTGCCGCTGGGTACCCGTTTCCAGTCGAGTTTTTCCGCTACGGCTTCCATCGGCTCACGCACGTAAGCTGCGACCCGCTGGTACCGGACCGCGGGTGCCAACCGCGCGGCGGCGGAAAAAGCGGTCAACGTGCCCAACGGCTCGCCTCCCTGGCTTTTGCCCGCAATCGCACGTTCGATCTCATCGACCGATGCCATGGCATAGAAGTTTTCGATCCGATTACGGGTAAAGCGGTAGGCGGCAGCCCATTCGGCCAGCAGGGCTTCGGGCTTCGCGAGCGAAATGCCTGAATTACTCGACCGTAGCCATTCGCGAGCATCCAGAAGTTTTTTCACGTTCGAGACCTGCCCCAGGCTTACGCCGGCGGCGCCGGCCAACGGCTTGACCAGCCAGGATTCATTGGGATCGCGCATCAGGACGCGAAGAATGCGCTCGGCCTTGGGAGAGTAGAGAGATCGCAGGTCGCGCTTTTCAGTAAACGGGTTCGACTGGCCGGCCTTCCTGATGTAGACCTTATCGATGCAAATGCGGCAATTGCCCGCGAAATCCACATAGCCAATGCCCTCGGCCTTGAGAATCTCCGCGGCGACGTCCGAAATGAATGGCGCGACAACGATCGCGTAGGCGTCCTTGAAGGATGAGCGATAGCGTGCGAGCGCATTGACCGCTTCGCGGACGATGCGCGGCTGGCCGCTCTTCTTCACTTCCAGCAGCAGCGTGCGCTCGCCCGTACCTTGGATGCGAAGTTTTCCAATGCGATCGATTCGCGCGGTGCCGACAGGAACCTCCCGCGGCCCCCAGCGTAGGACGCAAAAGGGGGCGTCCTCAAAGCACTGGGACACGGCGGCGGACGCACGGTCGAGGAAATTGGATTCTTTTTCTTTCACTAAATCATAACCCTTCAACGCTTGCTGAAAGTCAGCATACCACTGAAACAGCCTGAAAGCAACTATTTCATCACAATAATATATTTCAGCGTTCGTTGAAATACTACTATTTAGTGAAAAATATTGAAGATGATCGGTTTCCTACTGCTGCCGGGCCTCATGAGTTTCTCTTCCACCGTCTCAACGTAACGGCCCGGTGAGACGGGATTACCTCCGTAAAGCCTCGAAAAATGGTCGTTTCTTCGGCCCAATCGCAGGATATCGCGTTTTTTCATCTTACGTCCGCCGGGGTCTTATCCCATGACGACCCGGTGCTGAGTTTCTACCATTCCGTGCGAACTCATTCCTCTATCGAGCTGCCATCTGGACCGCACGGGTGACCGGAGATGTCGGCCAGCGCAACGATGATGTCAAAACGTACCCCGGGAGCAACTCCTCTAATTACGGGCCCACGCCTTCGGCGGCAACGATGGCATCTATGTCGGCGAAGCTACTCGTATTGTGCGTCCCTGCGTACCGGAAAGAACGACGGACGACATCCCCATCACAGGCAAATCAATAATAGCGTCTGCTTTCTGGACCAGCGCGCTGTCATGGCTCGTGAAGAGCAAAATTGCTTGTTTTTCCGCAGCGAACTGACGCAGCGCGTCGAAGATCAGATCTGCGGTGTCCCGATCTATACCGGTGGTAGGCTCGTCAGCAAGGATCAGGCGCGGTGCAGCAGTCAGGAAGACACGGGCCAATGCGATGCGGGATTGTTCGCCGCCGGATAAGCCCCGAGGCATACATGCGTCATAGCTGCCTTTCAGGCAAGCAATCGTTTCATGGATACACGCCGCCCTGGCTGCTTCGATAATCTGTTCTCGGGAAGCACCAGGAGTTGCGTGTGCAATATTCTCCGCGATTGTTCTGCGCCAAAACAAAACGGGGCGCTGGGGCACGTACGCAATAGACGACGCCAGCCATTCCCGGTCTGGTTGACTAAGTGGTTCGCCGGCAATCTCGACGTAGCCGCTCGCGCGGGGATGCAGGCGCAAGAGGTGACGGAATAACGTGGTCTTGCCAGCGCCGGAGGGGCCGCGCAGTGCAATAGTCCGGGCAACATCAAACGATGGCAAGTCGAAAGTCAGTGGCCCAATCGGGCGCCCACTAACTTGGAAGGATACGTTGCGAGCGACAAGGAACGGAGCCGTGCTCGCCGTACCACGCCGGGCCACCTTGGCGTAGGCGTCCGCTTCGGGCAGGCTAACCACGTCCATAATAATCCTTAGATTACCAGTTGCTTCGTAAAGACGATCGAGGATTGCGTTGCAATTATGAATTGATGCCAGCATGGCTGCGCGCAGCGCAGGGAGGACAACTAAATTTCGCAGTTGCGCGTGGCTGGCTATTCAACTGCGGGCTGACGTGACTAAGAACGGCAAGGCCGATCAGCTTCCCCTCCACACGGACCTGATCGCCCTGCTGCAATCACGGAAACCGGGGCAGGTCGAAGAATCCATCTTCGCTCAAATCCCCGGCATGAAGAACTTTCGGCGCGAATTGCAAGTCGCCGGCCTGGATACCAGTATTGATTTCCATTCACTGCGCCACACCTATTGCCAACTCCTAGTGCGGGCGGGAGTGTCATTGAAACTTGCCCAGCAACTGATGCGGCACTCTGATCCCCGTTTGACCAGCAACATCTATGGCCGCATGGGCATCCTGGACACGTCCAAGGCCATTCAAGACATCAACTTGGGAAAGCCTTTATCTACTCCGGCGGTTGCCGAAACGACGAACCCTCCAGTTCCTCAGCCCAACCACGGGCGCAACCATGAAACGTGCCTTTCGGGGCATTTTGATACGCCAGCCTGCACGCTGGGCAGTGGCAATCCGGAGGGGTTGAACGATGAGGAAACCATTGAAAATACAGGTCTTTGCGCGAATGCTCACACTGATGCGTCAAAAGCGGGCGATGGGACTCGAACCCACAACAGCCAGCTTGGAAGGCTGGCGCTCTGCCATTGAGCTACGCCCGCAATTGAACAGAGATTATAACATTAAAAACAGAAAACGCACGGTTTTTTTTGACAACTTTGCCGCCGGCACCAGTAAGTGCCAGCCCATGGCTTCGGGATCAGGTCCGACCATCGAAATTTGATTACATCGCCTTGTTTTCCAACCAAGAGCATTGACACGGTGCGCCAGGCTACAGGCAACACCGAAGCGTTCGATGCGGGCCTTCGTTGGATCCTTCACCCGAGTCCACCGTTCGCGGGCAAGTCCATGATCTGATGCTGCCAAACCTTGGATGTTTGCCCCTGACGCTGACGGGGCGGGGGCTTGGGTGGGCGATTTTACTGATTTTCCAACTGGAAATAATCAAAATCGGCACATATCGAGGTTCCACGCAGGTCTTGTGCGCAAACACCGGCAAAAGCTCCGGTAAAGCCGCCGGCGTAATCGGCTGACAGTTTGGTAAAATCGCAGATTATGGGAAACGCATGCCAGTTTTCAGCGTCGGCCGAGGCGTAAAACTGCAGGCTTTCATCATGAATCATGGCTTTCAAATAGACCCGCGGCCAGTGAGAAACAGCCAATTGGCTTTCGATATGTTCACTGTATACGCCGGCATCCGTCTGCACCACGCCGACCACTTTTCCCATTTGTTCATGATGCGTTACCCGCAGGTAAAAATGATTCCGGGTGTCATAATACACAACCAGCCCCGCGCTTTGCGTAAAGTGTTCAGGCTCAAATTCCAGTGCCGTCTGAGCCGTTGTGCAAAAACTCCGCACGCGCCGGGCCAGCAAACTCTGCTCAAAGAGGCTGTGCAATGATTCGCGCCCGCGCAGGCGCAGGAATCCGGGACGCTCGCTGGTACTGGCCCATCGGGGTTCCACCGGCTCGCGCAGAGACTGCCAATGCGGGGCCAGCGAAGCAGCATCAAAATCATCCCATTGCTGATCAACTCCCCACGGATGCGGCGTGATTTCCTCCGGCAGCGCAACCTGCAATGCCGGATCGGTGCCGCCGGATTTTAATCGCAACCAGCCATCGTCGCTCCAGATGACTTCTTGAATCGCCGTTTCCCGGCCCAGGGGGCAACGTCGAACCGGATACAGGGGGCGGCTGCACAGGTGCGCAAGATACCAGCGGCCTGACGGGGTCTGAACAAGTTCGCCATGGCCCGCTTTTTGCAATGCAGCCCCCGGGCTTTTGCGGCTGGTAAGCACCAGCGGCTGTGGATCGAGTTCATACGGGCCGGTGATATGCCGTGATCGCGCCATGGAAATGCCATGATTCCAATCCGTTCCACCTTCCGCCAGCATCAGGTAATAGTACCCATTGACTTTATACAAATTGGGTCCTTCAATCAGCGGCTCTTTGCGGCAGATATTGATGATCGGCCCGACAAGCCGGTGTTCTTCCGGGGAATATTCCTGCAGAACAATGCCGCCGAACCGCGGATGCGCGGGGCGGTGATCCCACTGCATATTGACCAGCCATTTACGGCCATCATCATCGTGAAACAGCGATGGATCAAAGCCGCTGGAATTCAAATACACAGGCTCGGACCATGGGCCGGTAATGGCCGGCGCGGTGACAACATAATTTTTTACATCTTTGAAGGCACCGGTCCGGTTCCGGACAATGGTATAGATAAGATAATACACGCCATTATCCAGGCTCAGCGCAGGCGCCCATATACCCGCGGAATCCGGGACACCCAGCATATCAAGCTGGCTTTTTCGCGTTAATGCATGCCCGATAAGCCGCCAGTTTGCCAGATCGCGGGAATGGTAAATCGGCACGCCGGGAAACCATTCAAAGGTGCTTGTGGCCAGATAGTAGTCACCACCCACCCGCAGAATGCTGGGATCCGGGTTGAAACCCCGCAATACCGGATTGTGTAACTGCATCATGGAGATTGTTCCATCACGGCCGGGCGGTACGTATCATACCTTGATTGTTGCCACGAGTTGTCGGACGTGATCGACGGAGGCGTCCATGAGCTTCTTCTCGTCGGCGGTCAAAGGCACCTCGATAACCTGCTCAACACCCTTGCTGCCAAGCTTAACCGGCACGCCAACAAAATAACCGCCCACGCCGTATTGCCGGTCACAATATGCCGCACACGGCAAAACGCGCTTCTTATCTTTAATAATGGATTCGGCCATCTGCACCACCGCGGCGGATGGGGCGTAGTACGCTGAACCGGTCTTGAGAAGATTGACGATTTCCGCGCCACCCGAACGGGTACGCTTCACAATGGCTTCAATTTTGTCCGCCGAAAGCAGTTCCGGCAATGGAATACCCGCCACGCTGGTATAACGCGGCAATGGGACCATGTCATCGCCGTGGCCGCCGAGCAGCAGGGCTTGAATATCTTCCACGCTTACGCCGAGTTCCGCGGCAATAAAGCAGCGATAGCGGGCGGTATCCAGCACGCCGGCCATACCGATCACACGCTGCGGCTCAAAGCCGCTGGCTTTGTACGCCACATACACCATGGCATCAAGCGGATTGGAAACCACCAGGAGAATGCTTTTCGGAGAATGCTTTACAACCTGTTCCGTGACGGATTTAACGATTTCCGTATTCTTCATAAGCAGATCATCGCGGCTCATGCCCGGCTTGCGGGCCAGTCCGGCGGTAATAATGACCACATCACTGTTGGCGGTGGGTTCATACGTTGTGGCGCCGGTCAGGGCGGCATCATAACCTTCAATGGGCGCGGCCTCGGCAAGATCAAGCGCCTTGCCCTGTGGCACGCCATCGATTTGCGGCACATCCACCAGCACCACATCGCCAAGTTCCTTGGCCGCCGCCCAGTGCGCCGCCGTGGCACCAACATTACCCGCTCCGATGATACTGATTTTCGCACGTTTCATTTTTCACTCCGTTGTTATTTACAAACTGACCAAACAATCAAGTACAGTGTTGTAAACCAATCCGGCGATACGTGCAAATGATTTGCGGCTCGCTGCACCGCAGGGCGTGCTGTGACATTGTACGCGGCGACTGCACAATTGCCTGCGGCCAAGCGGCTGCCCCCCCCCCCGCCGTTCGCGCGGTGCGTGATGCGTGATGATCCCATTGTTCGGTTTCATGCCGGGGCTTTGATTTCGCCTGCCACTTCATGGGCGGATTCCCAACGCGGATTAATCAGTTGGATTAACAGCAAGGCCACGAGGTAAGCAGAACTGGCAATGGCAAAGAGCATGATGTAATTGTCATGTGTTGACTGCAGAAACCAGCCAACGCCGGCGGAAACAAACATACTGAGGCCCGATGCCACAAAACCGCCAAGGCCGACCAGAGACCCCACCACTTTTCCCGGCATGGTGTCCGAAGCCATGGTGAACAAATTGGCGGAAAAACCCTGGTGCCCCGCGCACGCCAGGCCAATCAGCAGTGAAGCCACCAGGTAGTTACCCACCGACGCGGCACCAAACACCGGCACGACCAGCAGGGCACAAATGAGCATGGCGGTCTTGCGAGCTTTATTCAATGACCATCCCTGCGACAGAAACCAGCTTGAAAGCCAGCCGCCACCGATGCTGCCAAGATCAGCCATGCCGTAAATCAGAACCATCGGCAGGATCATGTTTTTAATGTTCAGATGATGCTTGGTATTGAAGAAATCCGGAATCCAGAACAACCAGAACCACCAGACCGGGCTGGTGAGCATCGTGGCGACGATAAAAGCCCAGGACTGCTTATATCCCAGCAGCGTGGCCCAGCGGATGCGGTGCTGCGCTTCCGGCGGATCACTGCGGATGTACGCCAGTTCCTCACGAGAGAGTTTTGGATTTACATCCGGCTCTTTGTAGCGCAGCAGCCACCAGGCTACCCAGACGAACCCCACCAGCCCCGCGGTGATGAACCCGGCCCGCCATCCAAACGTCTTGGCGGTCAGGCCCACGATAATCGGGGCCGCCACCACACCCAGGCTTGTCCCGGCATTGAAGATTCCCGTGGTCAGAGCACGTTCTTTCTTGGGAAACCACTGACCGACCGCTTTGATGGCACCGGGGAAATTCGCTCCCTGTGCCACACCCATGGCACCCTGGATCACCATGTAACCCAATACGGTTGTGGCAAACGCCATTCCCATTTCAGCACCGCTGAAAATAATGACGGTCAGCGCAAAGCCCAACCATACACCGACCGCATCCATGAACCAGCCGCACAGGGCATAGCCCACGGCATACGTTGCGCTGAAAACTGCCATGATGTTGCCGTAATCAACCTGCGTAAAATGCAGGTTATGGATCAGATTTGGCTCCATCAGCGAAATCATAAAGCGATCCATATAGTTGATCGTGGTAATCAGAAACAGTCCCAGGCAAACGGCCCAGCGGTAACCGCGCCAGTGAAAGCCTCTGGGTTGCGT
Organism: Planctomycetota bacterium; assembly: GCA_021810145.1. Classification (GTDB taxonomy): domain Bacteria; phylum Planctomycetota; class Phycisphaerae; order WQYP01; family WQYP01; genus JAMDCX01. Next base: position 9,662 of record JAJZJL010000050.1, read on the forward strand.
TAAGTCCGGCAGAGAAGCTTGTGGATCAGCCATCGGTTCCTCCGTAGGTCGTGCAGTTTCAGCCATCCACCGCCTGAACAGATGCGGGCGGTATAAACACGCGTGCCAGCGCGTGATGATGCGGCCAATAATAACCAACCGCAGGTAAAACTGGAAGCGCACAAAAAATAAATATTTCTGTTTTCAATTACTATGTACTATTGAATTGTGCGCAAGTTTTTATGTCTCGCCGTCACTTATAAAAATCGCACGGTTTGTGTTCTTAACACCAATCCACCACTTATCCGCATGACCAACCAGCATCCCATAAAAAGGCCCTGTAAAAACCGTGGCATATAAAGCACAAAAGTGTTCGCGTTTCTCTCAACTTTACGTCCCGATTAGCCGAAAATTATTGTGGCTCGTTCAATGTGCCAGAAGGCAGTTCGACTGCTGGCACCGAGAACCGCAAAAGTTTCCGGAGCCGATACGAATATAAATTTCCGGTTGTTGATTCATCAGGAGATGTACGATGGATACTGTATCTCAAATGGAAATGTTGCGCGATGCCCTGCGAAATGGCACCGTGGAGGTACTGGCCTGCCCGGAAAGCGGCACGCGAAGCTCTCTGGTACTGGAAGAAACCTATGATCCGCGCGGCCATGTCCCGCCCCATTACCATGACGGCGAGGAAATTCTCGTATTCCTGGAAGGGGAAGGAATACTGTTTATCGGTCAGGACCCGCGCAGCGTGGCCGGTGGAACCACCATTGTCATACCGCCGGGTAAGCCGCACTGTCTGTACAATACCGGTCTGGGACGATTGCACCTGCTGGCGTTTCACCCCAAGGCACATCCGGAATACCATTTTGTGCCCGGGTTGTTTACCGACGAAACCAACTGTTATAAAAATCCTGAAGAACTTCTGGCGCAGGCGATGTGATTCAACGGGCGTTGCGGCGGGCAAGCAGCAGTTCATGCTGCTGTTTGGCGGTTTGCAAAAATTCCTTAACCGCCTCCGGATCACCACGGCGAATGGCCGCCTGCAGCTTGCGAAGCATCTGCATGGCTGCATTCAAATTTCTGGTCATCTCCACTCGATTGGTCAAAAAAATATCCGTCCACATATCCGGATCACCGGAGGCCACGCGCGTGGTATCCACAAAGCCGCCCGCTATCGCCACACCCGCATCCACATTACGCCCTGCCACCATGGCGGTCATGCAGGCGGCGGCATGTGGAATATGACTGATCAGCGCGACCCATTGATCGTGCTGCACCGCATCCAATTGCCGCGTCCGCATGCCAATAGCGCGCCAGAAACGTTCCATCTTTTCCGTTGCCGCCACCACCCGGCTTCCCGTAAAAGCACCGCGCCCGCGCAATTTTGGCGGGCAAATCAGGCACAGCGCATCATGATATAAATCCGGACGGGCATTTTCCGGCCCACGCTTTTCGGAGCCGGCCATTGGATGAGAACCGATGAAATCAATGCTGCGGGGAAGCAATTTACCGGCCCATTTCATGACCTGTTGCTTGGTGGATCCCACATCGGTTACCAGCGCGCCGGTTTTCAGTGCCGGGGCAATACCTGCCATCAGGGCGGGAAATTGCCCCACATTCGCGGCCAGCACGACCAACTCGCTTTCGCATACCGCAGTTGCCGGATCCGTGAATGCCTGATCAATGGCTCCCATATCCAGCGCCCGCTGATTGGATGGCGAGCCGGTTCTACCCACGCCGAGCACCCTTTTTGCCAAACCATGTTGTTTGATCGCCAGCCCCAGTGAAGCGCCCAGCAAACCCACACCGATAATGGTAACAGATTGAAATTGCGGCTCCTGCATGGCTAGGAAGTGTAAACGAAGATCCGAATGAACTCCACAACGCTGGAGTAAAAATGACAAATACCGTTTTCATTTCGTACGATGCGTCCGTACCAATGGCGCAACACGATTGCCGCCATTCCGCGGTTCATTTAAACGTGACAAGCAGCGTGATGAGGATGAGAATCCATGCGGCATCAAGAAAATGCCAGTAGATCAGGCAATAGCGGATGCCGGGGTGGTAGTTGCGTGAATAGACGTTCTGGCGGGCCTTGGCGTTGACCACCCCCAGCGGGATCAAACCGCCGACAACATGCATGGCATGCAGAACGGTGAAAAAATAGAAAGCGGCGAAAAGAGCCTGCTTTTCATAAATCAGGGCGTGGGCCATGCGCATACCGCCAATGGGTGATACATATTGCGGATGCAAAGCCTTGAGTGCCTGATCGGCGCTTTGCAAAGCACCGTAAATTTCCGCCCAATTCCAGCATTGCAGGCCGAGGAAGGCGATTCCCAGTATCAGCGTGGCCAGCAGCGCAATACGAGTGGAACGTTGCAGGTCGTTGCGAATGGCCAGCCAGGCCCAATGAATGGTGAAACTGCTGAAAATAAGAACGGCCGTGCTGAGCCAGAGGCCCCATGGCAGATGCACCGTGATCGAACGGGGAAAGGAATACCAGTAACAGATATAACCAATCAAACTGGAAAGAAACAGGATTGACAGCGAACCAACCAGCAGCGAAATGCCCATCGTGCCGGCACCCGGAACGTGCAACTGCTTACCGGCATAACGTTGCGATACATTTGGCGATTCAGGCTGGGGTTCTCCGACCATAATAATTTCCAAGCTCAGATTTTGCGGAGACGATTTCGCACGTCATGGGATCTCACTTTACGCCCCGTTGCACCGCAGTTGCCCCCAAACACCGGCGGCAGCCCGCGGGAAAAGCCACACAAGCGTTCCGCAGGAACGCAAAAGACGCTCAGGATCACGCGGCCCCATGTTTACCAACCGCATATCACTTGGCTGGCGCGGATACGGCGGGCTTTGCCGCCACTGGCGGGTTGGAATTAGATCCCGCGAGATGCTGTTGAATCTGTACCATTTCCTGAGCCTCACCGGAATACATCTGCGGCTGATCGGCCTTTACATCAATAATGACAAAGGAAATAAACAGCGTAATAAACACAAGCGTCAGAAGCAAAATGGCAACGGAGAACAGGCTGTCATAGCGCAAGTGCATGAAATACAAGGCGCTTATCACCGCCATGACAACCGCCACGACCAGTTCAATGGCCACCGTGGCGGGCCCCAGATGCAATTTGGCGATAAACAAATTGCCAATGGCCAGAGCACACAGAATAACCCATACCAACACCAGAGTCTGAATGGAAAGAATGTGCGTGCGGGCCGGGACAACTGGCTTTGAATGATCAGAAGACATAAAACCTCAAGCTTAAAATATCCGCTTTTTTTTAACGCCACCGAATATCCGCATGCCTGATTAATGGATCAGATACAACAACGGAAACAGGAACATCCAGACCATATCCACAACGCCCCAGTACATGCCCACATAAACCACCGGGGCATTGTAGCCAGGTCCAAATTCACCACGCAGGGAACGAATCAGCAACCAGCCTATGACAATGATACCGATAATGACGTGGAGGCTATGCAGACCGGTCATGAGAAAATATATGCCAAAAAATATCTGAACATTGGCGGGTTGGAAGGGATTTTGCGGGGCCGCGGGCTTTTGCGCCCGGGCGACACCCGAGGGGCCGAGCGGCGCAGGCATAATATCGGAATGCGATACGACGAAGCCCGCCTTGGCCAAAGAGTCCAATTGGGTCCAGCCGGCGCTGGTCACTGGTTTGGGCTTCGCGGTCAGCGGAACCGTACCCACTATCGGGGCAATGGGCTTTCCATTGGGACCAACTTTGGGCGCGTAATGCGTACCCCAAAGCAGTTTGGCCTGACCATTGTCAAAATATTCCTTGGCGTGAATGGCCAAAAAGGCCACACCACCGAGCATGGTCAATGCGAGACACAGGCTCAGGGCAAAGCGTTTCCCGGTCTGGGCAAACCGAACCGCCAGGGCCATGGTAAGACCGCTGGTAAGCAGAATCAGTGCGTTGATCAAACCCGAAACAGGATCGAGATATTCCCCGGCATAACGAAACACTTCGGGGTGCGTTGCGCGAAACACGGCATAAGCGCAGAACAGACCGCTGAAAAGAAGCATTTCGGTCGCCAGAAACATCCACATGCCCAGCGTTCCGGCATCGAACTGCTGCTGGGGCGTATCAAAATGGTGCGCCAGATGTTCTCGAGCCACCTGTTCTTCCGTCGGGGTCATCGCCACTGCATTGGACATGAATGTTCGCCTTAGAAAATCAGATTCTGTTAAATCAGACAACAATTTCTTTCCGGAGCAACCGCAAATCAAGCCGCCGGATTCACACTCCCCCGGCATTTATTGATGCCGGGGAACACCACCCAACGGTTAATGCCGAGCCGTTACCGGAATCGGCGAATCAGCAGGTTTTTCAGTACGAACGTAGCCGTTGATGCCGGAATCAAATACCAGATCAGCATAATCGTACGGATCACCGACCGATGGCGTGGTTTCAAAATTATCATGCGGCGGCGGAGAAGAGGTTTCCCAATCCAACGATGCCGCCCCCCATGGATTCACCGGGGCTTTTTTGCCATAGAAAAGTGAATGCATGAGATAACTGGCCATACTCAAAAACGCCACAAGCTGAATATAGGCCCCGATGGTTGAAACAATCATATACGGCTGATACATGGGCAGATAACTGGCGTAACGCCGGGGCATACCGTCGGCACCGACCATCAACTGCGGGAAGAATGTCAGGTTGATACCGATGAACAGAATCACGCAGGTCCATTGAGCGATGCGTTCGTTGTACATGCGGCCAAACATTTTGGGCCACCAGTAGTGCAGGCCGGCAATAAACCCGATCAGCGTTCCACCCATCATCACATAGTGAAAGTGGCCAACGACGAAATAGGTGTCATGCAGCACTACGTCTTCCGACAGCGCTCCAAGCACCACACCCGTCAGACCGCCAATGGTAAACAGCACGATAAATGACAACGCATAAAGCATCGGCGTTTTCAGAACGATGGCACCTTTATACATGGTAGCCAGCCAGTTCCACACTTTGATCGCGGAGGGCACAGCCACGATAAATGTCAAAAAGCTGAAGACCGCATCAAGTTCGGCGGATTGGCCGTTGACAAAAATGTGGTGACCCCAAACCAGAAAGCCGATCAGCGCAATGGCCAGAGAGCTTAATGCGATAAACTCATAACCGAAAATATGCTTCCGGCTGAATACCGGAATAATTTCACTGACAATGCCCATGGCCGGCAGAATCATGATGTACACCGCCGGATGGGAATAAAACCAGAAGAATTCCTGGAACAACACCGGATTGCCGCCCAGCGCAGGGTTAAAAATACCAATGCCCATGACGCGTTCCATCATCAGCAGCACAAAGGTAATACCAACCACCGGCGTAGCCGCAACCTGAATCAGGGAGGTTGCATAAATAGACCACAGAAACAGCGGCATACGGAACCAGGTCATACCGGGTGGCCGAAGCTTGTGAATGGTTACCATGAAGTTGATTCCGGTGAAAATTGAACTGAAACCAACCAGGAATATCCCCAGCACCATCACAACAACATAAGATTCAGTTTGAATACTGAATGGCGTATAAAAAGTCCACCCGGTATCCACCGCGCCCAATACGGTGGACACGATCGCCAAAACGGCTCCGGCCACATAGAGGTAAAAGCTGATGAGATTCAATTTTGGAAAAGCCACATCCTTGGCTCCCAGAAGCAGCGGCAGAGCAAAATTGCCCAAAGCTCCGGGAATAATCGGGATCAGCACCAGAAACACCATGATAATGCCATGGAGCGTGAAGACCTGATTGTAATAGCGATAAGCAGCGTAGCTGGAGGCCACCGAACCGGTGCCATGAAACACCAGGCCCTGCGGAACCAGCAACTGTGTACGGATTACTTCAGCGAGCATACCGCCGATGAAAAACGCCAGCAGTGCGGTAATCAGATACATGATCCCGATGCGTTTGTGATCCAGTGTAAGCAGCCAGGAGCTTATCGTCTTGCCATGGGTAAGATAATTATCCGGCTTCGCAGGCACCACGGGGGTGTCGCCAAAATTACTTCCAGTTACCGTTGTCATTTTTTCTCCTGTATCCAAACAGCCAGGGATACAACATTTCAATCAACCCATTATCAGCGGCAGACTATTTGGCTGCCGGAACATCCGGAACAGGCGGCTGCGTGGCCTTGCTGCTGCGGTTACTCAGGGTATTAATATACCAGATCAGAGCATTTAATTTCGTCTCATGCGGATGCTTTTTTCCGGACAACTGGTATTTGTACATCGTGGGCATTACACCGGCTGGAACGCCAACCACATCCAGCTTTCCCGGATCAATAATCATGGTGCGGAGAAATTGATAATCCGCAATGACGGTTTTTCCATTGGTAAGTTTCTGGGGATAGCCGGCAAGATTTTTCCAAGTTGGCCCGACTCCGGGCTGGCCGTTAACGGTATGGCACCCGATGCATCCCAGAGAGGTATAGAGTTTTGCCCCCAGAACGTGCAGCGGTACAGGTTTAGGCCCTGCAGGCACTTTGGCAACTGCAGTTGCCGCAGCGGCGGGAGCTTTCGCCCCGGCGGTTGCAGTGGCCGGCGTTGCGGCGGCAGAGCCGCTTTTCGAGGAACTTGCCGGTTCGGAACCTTTGGGCAGATTCGGCACGGGCGGCTCGGAAGCTTTGTTGGCATATTTGCTTAAGCTGTTGATATACCAGACAACCGCGTAGAGATTTTTCACATTCTTACCGGTAAAACGCGAACCGTAGCTGGGCATCACACCGGCCGGAAAACCTTTGATCAAAACCCGTCCGGGATGCGTTATCATGGTTTTCAGGAAGGCATAGTTGACCGAAACGGTCCGGCCGTTGGCGAGAACCTCTTTGGAACCAGCCAGATCCTTCCATGTCGGTCCGGTTCCCTTGCTGCCGTCAACGGAATGGCACCCCAGACAACCCAGAGTGGTGTAGAGTTTTTTGCCAACGGTTGCCAGTGGCAGGGGTTTGCCGTCTTCCTCAAAGATATTGGCGGCAGCCAGGATTTGCCGCTGAAATTTCGGATACGCTTCAACCACAACATTGGCCCGCATTTCCGAGTGCCCGTCACCACAATATTCCGCGCATTGGAGCACATACTTTCCGGGATGCGTGGCTTCAACCCACGTGGTCATAACCCGGCCGGGCACAACATCGCGCTGAATGGATAAATCTGGAATCCAAAAGCCATGGAGCACATCCTTGGAGGTCATATTCAATTTCACGGGCTTATTGACCGGCAGATAAAGGGTGTTGCTGATGGCACCGTTTTCATACACAAAAGTCCAGCTCCATTTCTGGGCGATGACATGAATGTTATAGCTGTTGGCGGGCGGGGAATCCATATTCATGTATGTTTTGAAGCCCAGTGCAAACATAACCATAACAATAATCAGGGGAATGGCGGTCCAGGTGATTTCCAGCGGGTTGTTGTGCGATGGCGAATGATCGGCAATGGTCCGATTTTTGGTGTAACGGTAACGAATGGAAAAAAAGACCACCAAGCCGACAATCAACAAGGTAAAAAATACGGACATCCAATACCAGAAATCCCAGAGAAACTGCACCGGCGGACTGAATGTGGACTCTCCGTGCGGAAGCCACAGCGCCGCAAGGGTGTGCCCGAAATTCATATGTCCAAGGATCTGTGAAATGGTTGTCACACTCATAAACTTCTAAACCTTCCCGATGTTGACAGAATAATTCTTACGGTGTTTACGCTCCCACCAGACCATGCTGCCCAAAAAGGCACCCAAACTGATGACCACACCCACGCCGCCCAGCAGCATCACCCGCCGCGCTACAGCCGTGTACTTGCCGGTATACGGATCGAACTGGCAGCACAACAGCAGAATCTGATCAAACACATTGGTGATCTTACGGTTGCCCGCCGCCACCAGTGCCAGGCGCAAGTCGCTGGGATTGTAATGTATGCCATAGAAGTAATTCGCCAGACGCCCGCCCGGCGTGGCGATATAAATTGCGGCGGCATGATTGTAGGTGTGTGAAGCGGGATAAAAAATGTAATGAAATCCAACTGCGGAAGTAAGGCTTTGAATCGCCGGTGCCTGGCCGGTTAAGAAATGCCAGTGCGCCGTCAAAGTTTTTTTGAACGCTGGCGAGGCCGCGGCAATGTATCCCGCCTTTTTATCCGCCGCCACGGATGGCGTATCGGTGGGGTCAAAACTGACGGTGATAACATCATAGTCCTTGCCGAGCCTGGCGGACATTTTTTCAATGCTGTGCAGCAGCCCCATTTCCACAAATGGGCAGACGCCGGGGCATCGGAAATAGACAAAATCCAGAATCACCGGCCGGCCCTTGTGAAAATAATCACTAAGATGAACCTGCTGATGATGTGAATTAACAAACGTCAGGCCTAACGGAAGCTTGGCACCGGGATGAGGTGTAATGCCAGCTTTAATGGCATCGCGTGATTGCTGCGACGCGGTTTGCAAATTTTCAAAGGAGTTCGCACAACTGCGCTGCGCTGACAGCGTCAGCAGCAACGCCGCAGCGCCCACCATACCGCCCGCAGCCAAAAGCCTCGCGGATTGATGAATCATTGCTCGTGTTTTCCGCAACACGCTCATTACCAAGCCATTCCTTCAATAAAGCCCGCTACTTTCTCGAGCCATAAAACCACATCAAGCATTCGCGCCTCAACGCCAACGACTATCGGAGATAATTATAGCAACCGCTGCAATCGTATGCGAGCAATTATCACGAATTACCGTGATTTTCCCAACACCATGGCTGATACCAGCCGGGAAACGGTCAACCCAAACTCAGGCCGCCAATTGAACTGCCCAGCCATCAGGCCCGTCGGAAAAACCCGAGGACCCATCATGGGCCGGAAGACTGTATCCGGCACACCCGAAAGGTGAAAACCGCATCCGGCAACACAACGCTTTGACAGCGGCCAATAAAGTCCGGCTCTATTATTTGGCCGGATTATCCGGCACCGGCGGCTGCGTAGCTTTGCTGCTGCGATTACTCAAAGTGTTAATGTACCAGATGATCGCGTTAAGTTTGGTTTCGTGCGGGTGTTTTTTACCTGACAACATCGGGCCGTAGGTGGCCGGCATGACGCCCGCAGGCGCACCCTGAACCAGTAGTGTTCCAGGATGAAGAATCATGGTGCGCAAAAACTTATAGTCTGCGATGACCGTTTTTCCATTGGTCAATTTCTGCGGATAGCCCGCAAGATTTTTCCAGGTCGGACCAACGCCCGGATTGCCATTGACCGTGTGACACGCGATACAGCCGAGGCTTGCGTATAACTTGGCCCCCAGAACATGCAACGGAACAGCCTTGGCGGCGGCCCCGGTTCCAGCGGCTTCCGGCGATGCCGGCAACAGCACGGGTTTGGCGTTCGGTGTGTATTGGGCTACCACCATATCTTCGGCAAGCTCTATGCCAACGGTAGCCTGTTTATGATTCCGACCCACAAAATGGGGCTGAATGGATGCGATTTGCCGGGCATGAATGGCATTTGACCAGTCGCTGACCGTGGCCTCTTTCCGAGCCTGAAGTTCGTGGCGGTAATGATGAAAAAAGGCGATTACCGCAAGCACCAACACCACGACAAACAGGGCCAGAAAGGAACCTGCCAGCAGGATCGTGCGGGAATCGACATCGTCCTTCTGCATGTGAACGCCGGCTTCCGGCCGAACCGGATGATCGGAATGTTCCGGCGGAGAATGGTGCGTGTTATCGTACGGATTGCTACTCATAATGACCTCACATATTTTCCAGAGCCAAACCTTCAGCAAGTTTCGGATCACGAACAGGCATTAAGGCGCTGCGGCGGAGAAGATAAAACGTGTGTGCCAGCCACAGGCCACCAATGCCTACCAGACATAGAGCGTCAAGTGCCAGCGACATCGGCCGCAGCGGATTCCATACAATTTTTTCCGCAGCCCCAAGCAGCTTATAAGGATCATGGTTATTGGCCACCGCGGCCAATCCGGCGTGGGTGTTGACCCAGACCAGCGGCTGAACCTGCCAGAAAAGATCAATATAGGCAAAGAAAAGCAGCCACAAACACCAGAACGCCAAAGGGCCCTTATGCCGCTTAACATGGCGCGACATTAAACCAAAGAACGGCACAATAAAGTGTCCGAACAACAGGGCAATGGTGATATACATCCATGGCCCGACGGTGCGAAACAGAAAAAAGGTCGTTTCTTTAGGCACGTTGGCGTACCAGATCAGCATATATTGCGCAAAGCCGATATACGCCCAGAACATGGCCCAGCCATAAAGCCACTTGCCCAGATCATGATAATGTTCAACCGTGATGGATTTGGCAAGTTTTCCCTTGCGCTGCAGCCACATGGCCGCCAGAGGCAATACCGCATAAACCGCCATGCCCACGCCGGAGAAGAAAAAGCCCGGTGCCATGTAGCTGAGCCATTTGGGCTGCAACGACATAACATAATCGGCCCCGGCAAAGTTCATGATCCAGAACACCGCGAGGAATCCCCATGCCGCATGCTTTTGCAGCCGCAGCATGCGAGATACGCTCCCATCCTGATCCTGCGCGATGGACATATTGCGGAAATAAAGGCTTAACCCGATAAGAAATGCGAAATAAATCACACTGCGGATCATAAAGAATGGCACATTCAGATAGCTGGTTTTGTTGACCAGATTGCTGTCAGAGTGGACGTAACTGGAATGCGTCCAGATAAAAATTTTATGAAATCCCAGAAGCAGAGGAATCGTCAGTACCAGCAACGGAATAAAATTGCAACTCATGGCTTCCGCCAGTCGCCGCACCACCACGCTCCAGGATGCGCGAAACAGATGATGACCAAGCACGAAAAACAGCGAACTGGCCGAAATAACAAAAAACAGCAGCCATGCGGTCAGATAGCTGAACAGAAACTGCCGCCAGCCATCGTGCATGGCGGCACCGAGCGCCGCTGCGGCAACCAGTGCTATAACGCCCGCAATCAGACCGCCGCTGATAATGGGCGCACCAAGTTCATCAAGATAGAACTGATCCTTTGGCCCGAGTTGTATGATTTTATTCGACACGTTTTTCACGCTCCAATTACTTGAGCCGGTTTCGCACGGATTTCGGCAGTCGGTTCACCGCAACTTTTTTCTGGGAAAGCTGCAACGCCCGCACATACGCCACAATGGCCCAACGGTCCACAACGGGAACCTGGTCCTTATACGCCGCCATAACCGCAATGCCATTGGTTATGACATTGTAAATACCGCCGTCGGGCATAAATTGCACACCCGGTCCGGTCAAGTCGGACGGCTGCACCCATGTGCCCGCGTCAGGCGATCCCGCAGCGCGAAGTTTGTTGACATATTGATTGACTGTACCATTACCCATGCCATTAAAGCCATGGCAGGGTGTACAAAAAATATCGAATTCCTTCTGCCCGCGCAAAACCAGCCGGCGGGTCACGGGAATGGGAATTTTCGTTATGAATTGCCCCTGGCCTTTCACAAGTTTTTGCCCCAGCATGATGCGGTTGTACTGCGAGCCGCTGCGAACGGTTACATGGTCCTTTTTCCAGTTGCCGGGATAGGCTCGGGCTTCCGCCATGTTTACAAAGGTGAAATCCTGCCGTGCCATGGTACCGGCAATATGCGGGCGCATGCCGCGATCATCGGCGAATACCGGACTGCGGCGCTGCGGCTTAAGGTACGGCATACGGTCCATATCCTGAATGATGGCAAAGCGCGGCGTGGTGGAATATGAATAACGGCGCACGGCAATAATTCCAAATGGAATCAGGGCCAGAAGCACCAGATCGCCGATAATGTAGAAATTTCTTGTTCTGGCTTTCATCGCATTAATCCCTGACTTCTTCAATTGCGGCAGCACCAAGTTTTTTCAGCAATTGTGTGGTGGCCGATGGACTATAAGATGGATCCGTTGCTTCCACGGCGATAAACATTCCGTCATCGGTTACCCGACGGAAGCGTTCGGTGGTGAATAACGGATGATAAAATTGTGGTAGTTTTGCCAGCGCAAACAAGCCATTAACAACAAACACCGTACCGCCCAGAATACCCAAAGCAAAGGCCATGGGAATATGGCCCGGCATACCCCAATAGGGCTTACCGGAGAATATCATGGGGTAAAGAAACGCATTGCAAAGCGGAGCCAGGGCCAGAATGAAAAACACGCCGCCCAACGCACCAGCCAGCGCAATCCACGGTAATACGCTGGGGCGCAATCCCATGGCTTTATCCATTCCGTGAACGGGAAAGGGCGTGTAGCAATCCCATTTTTTGTATCCGGCCTTGCGCAGGGCCACAGCGGCATCCAGCAATGTCTGCACATCGTGGAATTCAGCCAGCAGACCGTACATCTGCGGCTCGCCGGCTACCGGTTCAATGTTTTGTGCGGTACTCATAACCACCATCTCACTAAAATCAGACAACTTATCTGATAAACTTAATGTCCGGCCGCTTCAGCAGCGGAATCATCGTGCACATGCCCTTCAGCCTGCGGCAAAATGCTCTTGACTTCCGACATTGCAATCATGGGCAAAAACCGGCAGAACAAGAGGAACAGGGTGAAAAACAATCCAATGCTTCCGGCAAAGGTTAACCAATCCACCCATGTCGGCCAATAATTATGCCAGGCGCTGGGCATAAAATCACGGTTCAATATGGTAATGATAATGACAAACCGTTCGCTCCACATACCCACCAGACACAGCAGCGCCGCCGGCAGCGCCAACCACCAGGTGGTGCGGGCAAATTTGAACCAGAAAATCTGCGGGACCACGCAATTGCAGAACAGAATCAGCCAACCCATGCGCCAATATGGCCCCATGATGCGCGTGAGATACGCAAACTGCTCATAACCATTGCCGCTGTAATAGGCAATGAAAAATTCCATCAGGTAAATGTAGGTCACAATGGATCCCATCACCAGCGTGATTTTGGCCAGGTTATCCAGATGCCGCTTGGTGATCAAATCTTTAAGACCAAACAATTCCCGCGCCGGTATGGCCAGGGCCAGTACCAGGGCGAATCCACTGAAAATGGCACCGACCGTAAAGTACGGCGGAAAAATCGTTTCATGCCAGCCGGGAAGCTGCGACACCGCGAAATCCGTACTGACCGTTGAACTGACGCCCAAAACCAGTGCGGTAGCCAGACCGGCAAGAATCAGAATCGTGCGTTCATAAAGCTGCCAGTGTTTGGCTGATCCGCGCCAGCCCATGGCCAGAATACCGTAAATGGTGTGGCGGAGCCGCGACTTGGAACGATCCCGGAACGTTGCCAGATCCGGAATCATACCGACATACCAGAACAACAGCGACACGTTGGTGTAGGTGAATACGGCAATGGCATCCCACAGCAGCGGGCTGTAGAAATTAGGCCACGCGCCCATCTCATTGGGGATCGGAGCCATCCAGTACGCAAACCATGGCCGGCCAACGTGGATACCGGGAAACAAGCCGGCACAAACAACGGCAAATACGGTTGTCGCTTCGGCAAAACGGTTAATGCCGGTGCGCCATTTTTGTCTGAAAAGCAGAAGAATGGCGGAAATAAATGTTCCGGCGTGCGCCAAGCCGACCCAGAACACAAAGTTAATAATCGGGAAACCCCAGAACACCGGCGAATTATTGCCCCACACGCCAACGCCGGTAAACACCGCATAGGTAACCATCGCACCAAGTACACCGACCAATGTGGTGGAAATGGCAAAGGCCACATACCAGGCCATCGGTGCGCGCGGGGCCTCCGCCACACGGCAAATTTTTCGTGTGACTTCATGGAATGTCGCTTCGCCAAGCACCAATGGCGCTTTGCTTACGCCATCATCCTGCGTATTGTCGAAATCACCGGTCATGCCGGGAACTTGGGTTGTTGTCACCGATGCCATGAAATCAATTCCAAATCATCACAAAGCTCTATCAATCTGGGCTGGCCGAAAACCAATTCCGGCGGCCCTGTCACATTAATCCCCTGGGTGAAAGCGGTTCTTCCGGCAATTCCGGGTTCGGGTTCCACACCTTGGGCAGATAACGCGTTCGCGGCTTGGTGTACAGTTCCTTGTTCAGGATGCCGTACATCCGGTCCTGCTTCATAAGTTTTGCCACGCGGCTGGTTTTATCACGGATATCACCGAATACCAGCGCGTGCGTGGGGCACGCCTGGGCGCAGGCCGGGGTGATTTCGCCGTCCCGGATGCGCCGATTCTGCCGCTCCGCCACCACCCGGGCGGTTTCAATGCGCTGCACGCAATAGGTGCACTTTTCCATTACGCCGCGCACACGGATGGAAACCTGCGGATTTTTCTGCAGCGCAACAAGCGGATTCATTTCCGATCGAATGATGTTGGGCGTATAAAGATTATTCAGCGTGCCGCTGTTGTAATCGAAGAAGTTGAACCGGCGCACTTTATAGGGACAGTTGTTGGCGCAATAGCGCGTTCCAATGCAGCGGTTGTAGGTCATCATGTTCAATCCATCAGCGCTGTGGCTGGTGGCCCCCACCGGGCAAACCGCTTCACACGGGGCGTTTTCGCACTGCATGCACAGAATCGGCTCGTGAACCGCCTGCGGGTTGTCCGATTCCGGCCCGCGGAAGTAACGGTCAATGCGCATCCACTGCATTTCCCGGCCTTTAAGCACCTGCTCCTTGCCGACAATGGGAATGTTGTTTTCCGCCTGACACGCAATAACGCAGCTTGAACAACCCACGCACGTGGTCAAGTCTACCGCCATGCCCCATTGGTACCCGGTGTCATAGTGGTGTTCATCCCAGAGCGAAACGGCGGTTGATTTCTTGTGGCCCATGCCGGGGTCTTTCTGGAATTCCGCGAAAGTCCCCTGATGAATCAGATCCGGCACCCGCGCCGCGATGGCTCGTTCACCGATGGTGCTGATGACAAAATGATCCTGCGTTGTGGCCAGTTCATACGTCGTTGCGGTTGCTTCCATACTCACGCCCGAGAGCATGTTCATGGCCTGCGTGGTGCGTAAAGCACCGGCGTTAAAGCCCGCTGCGTTGCCAACATTGCCGCTGTGCGTGCGGCCATAGCCCAGCGAGATGGAAATGGAATTTTCCGGCTGGCCCGGCATCATGTATGTGGCGATATCCAGTTCACGTCCGCCGACTTTCAAGCGGATAATCTGGCTCTTATGCCTATTTAAGCCCATGGCCAGGCCGGTTTTGGGATTAATCAGCGCGGCATTATCCCAGGTCAGACGGGTCATCGGATCCGGCAGTTCCTGAAGCCAGCCGTTGTTGGCAAATCTGCCGTCAAATACCTTGGAATCGGTACGGAATACCACTTCCAGGTTTTTGTGATCCAGTTTCACCCCGGCGTTTTTGGCAACAAGCTTGGCCAACGCGCCATTGAGATTACCGGCGGAAATGGCCAGGTGCAGCGGCTGCCAGGCGGTTTTTTCAACGTAGCCGTCGAAGAGAGCTTTTTTCCAGCGCCAATCGGTGGATTTAATATCCAGTGTCCGCTGCACAATGTCATAGGCTTTTTGCAACGGGTCCCCAATGGCTAATGCCATGACTTCCACAGCGCTGCGCCCGCCGAAAATCGGTTGGATCAACGGTTGAACAATGCTTACGGACATATCAAAGGTCCGGGCGTCGCCCCAATTTTCCAGATAATGACATTCCGGCAAATGCCATGTGCAAAGCGCGGAGGTTTCATCAACATAATTGGCCAAATGCACCGACAGCGGCACGGAACTTAGCAGCTTCGCGAAATCAATATCCGCCGGGGCGGTATACACCGGATTGCCGCCCAGAATCAACAGAGCGGAAATTTCTTTTTTCTCAATCGCGGCGGCCAGAGCCTTGATTGCATTGAGGTGCGTGGGACGACCGGGATTCATTACCGGATAATACGTAACCGTGCGGCCCGTATTGCCCAGAGCATCATTGATCGCGGCAATCAAGCCGTGCAATTCAGGGGGTTGATTGGCACCTGCCACGAGTACCGAACGCCCCTTGTTGGCCAGCAGGTCGGCGGCCATGACTTCCAGCGTTCGACTGCCGTGGCCGATATTCACATTCCCCGGCGTTGGAATTTCAACACCAAGAGCCAGTCCCTGCTTTTTCAGTTCAGCCGCCAGCATACATGCCACCGCGGGAACATCTTTGGCGGGAACGGGAATGCGATGCCGGGCGTTTTCCGCCATCGAGCCGGTCATCGTAAACGTGGATTCCACCACGTAAAGGCGATTCATGGAGGTGGCATTTTGTCCGTTTTCCGGGTTGGTTAATTGCCGGCCCTTGGCAAAATCACGTCCAAGCTTTACCGCCAGCGGATCACCGACAAAAAAATCCTGATCAAACGAGACGATCACCTGGGCGGCGGAAAGATCGGGCACCGCCCGCGCGGGCTGCCCAAATACCATACGCAAACCTTCGCGCCCGGCGTCATCCGAGATCGACTCATATTCAAACCACTGGGAAGCCGGCAACGCTTTGGCCAGCCGTTGTTGCATATCCGCCAGACTCGGCGAACACGACGTGCCGGAAAGCACCGCCAGGCCTTTGCCACCGTTCTTTTTGAAATTCGCCAACTGCTCCTTCCAGAAGGCCTCAAAGGTGGCCCAATTGGAATTAACGGCTTTACCCTGAGCGTCACGGTGCAAAACCGAGCGGCTGCGATCGGGATCATAGACATTCAACACGCTGGCCTGGCCATACGCATCGCTGCCGCCGCGGTTTAATACATGCTTGGGATTGCCATCCACTTTAATGGGCCGGCCATCCACACTGGTTACCAGCATGCCCTGGGCCACACCGCCAAGCTCCATGGCTGTGGTGTATTGCACGGGCGTGCCAGGATCACGATTGGCCGGGCGATGCGCATACGGAGCCAACGTTTCCATGGGCCAGCGGCAACCCGCCAGACCGGCCAAGGCAAAGGAGGCTCCCATGATTTTGAGAAATCGCCGGCGATTGGAATTCAGAAATTCCGAAGCATGGGATGTGAATTCACGGTCCACAAACTGCCGAAATTCCGGCGTATCCGCCAGTTCATCCAGGCTGCGCCAGTATTCTTTACCGCTCACAATTTCTGTTTTCAGTGGTGGCATGTCTCACAATCCGTCAAAAGCTTCGTGCTGGGAATATGGTAACGCTTCATAAGGTACTGGCCCAGATTTTTCGGTAGCGTCGCCACGGTCAGGCCAAGGTCCTTGGCCAGTTTGACCTTGTTTTTTCCGGTCCAGTTCAAATTCGTTACTTCATTGCGGGGCCGCAGATTCGGGCCGGGATCCTCATGGCAGGACAGGCACCAGTCCATACTCAGCGGCTTGGCCTGATAGACCCGTTCCATGTGGTTCACCTGACCGTGACACACCAGGCAACTGATCCCGGCGTTTACATGTGCCGCATGGTTGAAATAGACATAATCAGGCAGTTCATTAACTTGTTTCCAGGGAATGGGCATACCCGCCATTTTCGGATTGCCGGTACCGTAACTATCGCGCAGCCACTGGATTTTGGCACTGTTTGCGGCAATCTCGGTGTGGCAGTTCATGCAGGTTTGCGTCGGGGGAATAGCCGCAAACGCAGCCCTTTTTACGTCGTTATGGCAATATTCACAGTTAATGCCCAGTTTGCCGGCATGAAAAGCGTGGCTGAATGGAACCGGTTGAATGGGTTGGTAGCCGACATTTAACGTCCGGGCGCTCCAGCCAAACCAGACGATGGCAATAATGTAAATGGGAAGTATCGCGCCAACCGCCAAAGTCACCAAGACCGCGGTGTTCGACCACTTCGGGAAGACGAAGAACGGTTTTTCACTCATGGTTCGCGTCGCATTCCTGTTTGGGCAACGATTCTCAACCAACCCTGAAAATCAGGGCAGTTCCGATGTTGCGTTTTCGGCCTTGTCCATCCAACCCTCTCACGGTCTTTCAAAAAAAAGACTGTGAAAGATTGCACAAAGTCCGGCCAAGATAGTAATGCTTCGCTTTTCTTCCGTCAATATATGTTTCAAGTATTGTCAAATTCGTTTGCGTACCGCAATGCGCAGCCGTGACCCCAGCGCGGCTGATTCACGCGGCATTTCGAGTTGCCGCCATGGCTGCAATATTTCGCTGATTCCGCCAACCACCGCTTTCTCTGCCACCAGCAATCAGCACAGCGCGGCTGATAACGTTTTCTCGTCAGCCACAATGGCCATCGCAATGACAAGCTGCGACCGCTTGTCCGCCTTGGACGGTGTCATACACCTTTCAGATGATCCCGGAAGGCAACGCACCGAATGGCTGATGTTGCAAGTTCCGGGGCCTCGGCATATACATGATGCATACAATTTGACATTCAGATGTTGCAAACAGGTAAAAAACAATGAATCGAAATCTGCGAATACTGTTCTTGTTCGGGCTTTTATTCGCCGGGCTGGGCATGTCTTCCGCGGTGCGGGCAGCGCAGAGCATTTTTCCCTCCGCCCTGGGCAGCCAATGGCATTACCGCGTTTCCAATGGCCAGCATTACAGCGATAAAATAACATCACGTTCCGCCCAGGGATTTACCGTTCTGTATCAGGGCGCAGTGGCATACCGCATGCGATGGATTAAATCCGCTGCCGGCTGGAGCACGCCGGATTTTCATGCCACCGGCAGTGTCAGCCCGGAATCTGAATCAATGAAAACACATGTCACCGGGTCCGGCGGCGTGGTGATTCCGCACACCCGTTTCTGGAAGCGCGGAAAACGCTGGAGTTTCTGGTATACCACGCGTACAACCGGTTCCACCGGCCCCATGACGTTCACGCAAACCGGGAAAATAACCGTTCGCAATAAAATCGTCGGAACCAGGACGCTGCGCGTTCCAGCCGGCAGTTTCAAGTGTTTTGTCGTGCGCTCAGTGGTGATTTTTGCCGGCACTCAAGCCGTGGCCGGAGAAACAATTCCCCTGCAGGTCACGACCGAGGAAACGCAATATTATGCGTTGGGTGTCGGGTTGATTAAGCGCACGGACGGCAAAACCACGACGGTGCTGGCCCGGTTCACCCCCGGCAAATAACCGCGGCCAGCGGATCAAATAAGGTGCAACGTGTTTGGTTTTGGAAACAACAATTGGCTGCCATGGGCGCTTCTGGAAGATGAAGACCGTCAAAACCGCGCTGCGATGCGTGAGGCCGAACGGGCAACCAAATCCGCCGGCCCCTGCACCGGCTATGTGCCGCTGAGAATCCGGTTTCAGCGCTGGCGCGATCGCAAATTATGCCAGAAGATCTATAAACAATTGCGCGAAGCGGACAAGAAAACGAAATAGTCGGCACTGCCGCCGGCGGGGCATTCGGTGCGTGAAGCATCGCCTGCGGTGTGATAACCGGGCCAAGGTCACAGGTGACACATGGGCAGAATCGTCAGGACGTTGATCATCGCGATTCTCCGGGGAATACAGAGCCTGGCCACTTCCACCGTTATTTTGGTATGATAATCGCGTGGAAAAGACAGGGCGTAAATTCAGTTCGCATCAAGATGCGGATGCCGCGGACCGGAGGTATTACCGGTCGCTTTCTCCGGAACAACGCGTGGAACTTTTGTTGGATATAATCAACGCGCAGCGGAGCGACGATGAAAATTCCCAAAGACTTGCGCGCGTTTGTCGCGTTGTTAAACGCCGACCACGTTAAATACCTCATCGTGGGCGGATACGCGGTCGCCTTTCATGGCCGGCCGCGGTCTACTGGCGACGTCGATTTATTTGTCGAGCGTTCTATCGATAATAGCACAAAGATTATGCAGGCCTCGAAGTCTTCTGGATTCGGAGAACTGGATGTCAAGGCGGAAGATTTGCGACGGGACGATCTGGTGCTGCAGGTTGGCTTTCCACCCAATCGCATCAATCTGATGACTTCCGTCGACGGCGTAACATTCGATCAGGCCCGGGCAACCCGCGTGGAAGCCTCGGTAGACAATCTTCCAGTGTGCTTTATCAGCCGCGAACTGCTGATCCAAAACAAGCGAGCTTCGGGCCGCCAGAAGGATATTGCGGATGCCGCGGAATGTTGGAGTAAATGATCGAGGCGGGACGCGGAATTGTAAAACGGTGCAAGGGATGTGGTTGCGATGAAACTTAAACAGCGGCAATTGGCACTTATTACGCTGCTTGCGGTCTTGGAAGCGGCGAGCCTCACGCTTGCGCTGGGATGGTTCCGGCAACTCGGCCCGGCGGGGTTGACTCGCTCGATGCGCTTTGAGCGAGGACATATCAACCTCCCGCCGGGATTCACACTTGCACCTTCACGCTGGCCGGCGCGGCTTAAATATGTGACATCGGCACAGGCTCTTTCCGGATGGCATCAGTTCCGCGTGAACTATCGGGTATCAATCTTTGGCCATGTGGTTTTCCTTCCGCAAGGGATACACAAACTTGCCCTTTGGGGACGTGTCAGGCCCGGCAGTTCGCTTACGCTGGCCTTAAAATTCCGTGGCCACGGGCGGCGCGGCGGCTTCCGAATTCCTATCCAAATGGAGCGTGTTAAACTGCAAATACCGACGATATACGGAAACCGCGCCCCGCTATCGTTGCCCGCCGGCTACTTGGAGCAGCCAACAGTTTACGGCGACCCCGATTCCGGTGGCCTGGTAGTTTCGTGGATGCACCACCTCCGCATATCCCCGAAGGCGAACGCGGAGGCAGCCCTGACGACTGTAAAGCCGTTTCAAATATGCCTGCCAAAATGGGCAAAAACAATCAGGTTATCATGGGGCGCGCAAAAGGCACCGGGCGAGCCGATGCCGCGCATCGGCTTCACGGCCACATCAGGGGGGCGGCAACTCGTCATTTCCGCGAGTTGGGATTGGGCCAACCAAGGTAGAATCACCATCAAACCCCATTCCACTGGTTCGTTCGAGGGAACCATGAAAACGCTGCGCCGGGCGGGCTGTCCACCGTGGCTGCTTGCTCGGACAGTGCAACGCGGGCTATCGTTGCTACATGAGGTATCGCCTGAAGATATCCTTCGCCTGTCACTTGGGATTAATCCTCGACGATGGCAGCCGCAGACAAACGGCGAACTGCAGATCGCCAAGGTTGTAGCGGCCTCCACGGTTGCAGAGGGACTTGATGTCCATTCCGTTGACACCCTGTTCTGTGAGCCTGTGGCAGCGGGGCGTCTTTACTATTGCGTCAGGCCGGAAGTCAGCCTCAATGGAAAGGCGGAGGTCGAGGGGCAGGGTTTTTACTTTTTCGGTCCTTCCGGAGACCTGGCGTGCGGCGGATATATTGTCGTTCCCAAAAATCTCTCCGGCCACCGCGGAATCGGCTTGGCGGCTGGGGCTCTTGGCCTTTTGACAGACCGGCCGTGAGCATGTCGCCACCGTGCCGGGATCGCGGCCGTAAACCGGAACAAACCCGGCGCCCTGAGTTACGTCTCGGAGGTTCGGGTGGAAAGGGGCAGGCTTAGCTATGTGTAAAATTGATGAAGTCACGAAGAGCCGAGGGCTGGCGTCTGCGCTGGCTGTCAACGCCCTGTGCCTCCTGGCCTTGGTGTTTGCAACTTACGCTTTGGTGGCGAGGGCTGGCTATGCGCCAACCGTGGCTTTCGCACGGTCGAACGTGGCCGGGGTGGTGACGGGGGCCGCGTTCTGGGTCGCGGCTTGCGCTTCTTGGCCGCTGTCGTTGCTTTGTCTCTGGAAATCGGGCGCTATCGCCGGGGCCGCCGGCCCACCGCGAAATCCGTTCGCCGCCGTTCTGGCCTGGCTTGAGGTTGCGGCATGGGCACTTATCTGGGCCGGATTTGCAGCCGTGTTTCTCCCCGCGATTATCTGCGGCTTGCGATAGCGGACAGGCGGGCCCGCTTGGGTTACTGTCAAATCTTGCGGACACAGGCACCTCAGCCGACTGATTTTTTGGTCCCGCTCCCGCGAGTACATACGGTGGCAACATCCCGCAACGGCTCGACTTTGTTGAGCCGTTGGCTGTTGTGCTGGGCACCTTGTCCGAGCTTGTCAACCATAGCCAGGGGGCTGAGAGGCCGAAAAACTGCAAGCATGCGGGCCGCGAATTGACACCAGCGGTAAACCCCATTGAAGTAGGCGCATCGTTCCCCATCAGTGCGGTCGCGGAGCAAAACCTTTTCTCCGGGTTGTGGCAGGAACAGGCATGGCCGAACAAATGCAGAAAACGGAGGTGAGCGCTGGCGGCCACGCGCCACCAGCCATGTTGGCCGGTGGCGAAAAGCAGATCGCCAAGACGGCCAAAACGTATCGGCGTTTTCATGGTTCTGTGAAGATTGATCCACCTCGGATCGGCCACGATGCCAGCAGGATCGGCGATCCACACATTATTTGTTCCATGGGTTTGCGCGCCTGATAACCACCGGGATAAACCCGGTGGCTCGCCCCCATCGCGCCGCATCCGCATACCAACCAATTGGTTTATCCGGGATTTGGTACTGTAAAAGTGGACACACGCCACGCCCCGATTACTATTGCGAGCCACTGGGTTTATCCCAGTGGTCCGTCACTGGCACAATTCTCCACTCCCGGCAATAATTCCCACCATCGCATCATCGCACGTTGCGGGATTTATCCCGCACTTGCGTGTAAGA
>JAJZJL010000174.1 GCA_021810145.1 Planctomycetota bacterium
ACATACGCGATAATTCGATGCGGCTCCTGATTACAGCAGCACACCTGCTCAAAGTGGACCGGGCTGGTGAACGCATCGGGGTGCGCCAGCAATTCCATAAGCTGATGATAATTGTCCGAAGATAAAATGCGGTCTAGCGCGGGCTGTTCCATCAAGGCATCAGGGGGGCAATTACAAGCCGATGCAACTTCATCATTGACGTAACGAATGCGACCGGTCGAATCCACCACTGCGGCAAAAAGCCCCGGTGAATGAATCATTGCTCTGGCCCAGGCCGGATCTCGGGGCATGGCGTCTACTCCAACACTGCCGGATATTCTCCCCGCAGTCCTCCGTGGTGCTTATGGATCAACCACAAACTTCCGCACCACAAACGCCTGATATTATAAACGCCTTGACGTGTTTATGCAGCAACCGGGCAATTCAGGCCGTGTTCCGCGATCATTTGCGGCGGCGGCTTGCGCGGATTTTCTGCTCCACCGCCGCCATATCCTCTTTAATGGCTCCGGCAAGATGGGCGGACATGTGATTGGAGCCAAAGCGAATATCATAAAAAACGCTTACCACTCTCAGAGCTTCCGCGAGGTCTAAACCCGTTTTTCTTACAACCGTTTGAACATATTCCCGGGGGGTTTGATCCGCTTCACGGGTTACTCCGGTGCGCCCCAGCAACTTCATAAGGCGATCAATAAATATCAATTCACGCAACATTCGCCGTTGAACTTTACGGTCCATATTGCGAACCGCCTTGGTCGCCACGCTTCCGCGACGCTTCCATCGTGAATAAATCAGAATGCCCAATGGAATAAATCCCGCGGCGGCGATACCCATGAGAATTTTCATCCAGATATCGATGGCCACACCCTTGAAAAAGTGCCGCACGCGATTCCCGATGGCCCTGGCATAATGCTCGATAGTTTGCATTACCGCTTTCGCAAACGTCATGATTTTCGCAATAATGGCTTTGCGCATGGCCTGGTTGAATGTGATGATATTGTGCAGCCACTTCAGTCGCAGCCACTGGAAGAAATCCGCCAGTTCGGTAAACCAGGTCATTTTTCCTTGAACGGCCGTAAGCGAACTGGTGGGCGATGGATCAAACATGACCCATCCACGGTGCGGAATCCAGACTTGCACCCAGGCGTGCGCGAATTTTTCCCGAATGACATAATATCCGCCCACGGGGTTGTAATCTCCGCCGTGGAATCCTGATGCTATGCGTGCGGGAATTTGCACGCTCCGGCAAAACATGACCATCGCGGAGGCAAAAAATTCGCAATACCCTCCGATCTTTTTTTTGTTAAACAAGAAATCCTCGGTCGGATCAATATTGGCGTTCACCGGCGTCATATCAAAGGAATAGGGATAGTTGTTTCTGAGATAATCGCAGAATTTACTGGCCAGCAGCGTGTCAATTTTTTCGGCGTTGGCGGCGGTGCGTTTGCTTTTCAATAACGGGCCGGCAATTTTTGCGGCTAATGCCGCCACGCGCTTTGGAATGGGAGCTGAACGCAGTTCAACCGGTGCGGAATAGCCAAACATCGACTGCTGGAACATCACCGGAAAAAGACTTGGTTTGCTTGCATCAATGACCGATGGCTTGGATTTGAACGGGCTTTGAACCGTATAGGTCAGACTATGGCCGAATATATCGGCGATAATGGTGCCATCCCGCAGAAGCGTCACCGACCGAAGATCCGGTGAAGATATGCTTACTGGTGGACAAATCGCCAGAATTGGCCCCGATCGGAACGTATCGGTGTAGGTATATGTTTGAGTGATTAAATCCGTTTTGGCATACATGCTGTGCGGTGCAATATGCGTGAAACCCGTGTGCTTTAAAATCACGGATTTGGGAAATCGCGACAACCGGCCGTTTCTGCGCTGCCGGACCCTTCGCCAATAAGCCCGCATTGCTCGCCGGAAGGGACGCCGTGATTTTATCCGCGCCAACTGCTTTGCCTCCTTCCGGCCAGATGGCGTCATTGGCGTAACGATTGGTCTGTCGGCATTCCCGGTCGCTGATGGCTTCCTGCCGGATCGCATCGGAAGGCCATTGCCAAATGCCGGTCCGCGCGGAAAATTCATGGGCAGTACCGGTGCTTCCGCGTCCGGCCACCAGCGCGGGTGCCGGGCGTGAACCCATTGACGGGTATTTGAATTATAAAAATTCTGGGTCGTGCTCATAAAATACGGCTGGTATCCGCGGCTGCCGATGTTTTGCCCGTCCTGAGTGATGCGCACTTCCGCAACAATGGCATTGCTTTGCTGCAATTGGCCAAAGCGGCCCATTTGAATATGGGTGGTCAATCCAGTGGCGGTTGTGCCGCCAATACGCCAGCTCGCCAGAATTCCCGGCATATCGGTTCGTGGAAACAACACAAATACGGCGCAGGCAAAAACGAATAGAAACAGTCCCGTCCCGATGCTGATCCGCCGTACATCCCGCGCCATGACCGATTGTTGTCCGGGCATGATCATCATCCGATCTCCGGCGGCATGGCGTTGCATGGCCCGCTGGGTCTCGCACTGCAGATGAAAAACCAGACTCGTGTAAAGCCCCAGGCCCAGATAAACCAGAAGGATCAATGCATAGACCGGTGAAACCGTAAGAATCGCTCCCGAGAGAATCAAAAGCAGGCTTAGCAGCAGAATCTGGCCGTAATCCCGATTGGCTTTTTTTTCGAATAACTTGCACATGATCAGGCCAACCATGAAGTGGCCCAGTGCCAGAAGCAAATTCCTCTGCTGGTAGATCACCAGTTCCCAGAACAGCCCCATGGCGATAACCAGCACACCCAGGTTGATTAACCACCGCGGTACCACCAGTGCGTTGCTGCTTTCAACCAGCCACCAGCTCACCAGTACGGCCGTGAGAGATAACGCCAGAAGACCATAATTTTCGGCGGCGTAATTAAATGCCAGCAGGCTTAGAAACACCAGGCTGTAAGCCAGCAGCGGGAATCTACGCAGAAAATTCATTTCGGACGACCTTTAACGCTTCGCCTGCAAATTCCCGTTATGCCACGCGGAGAGCCTCCCGGGCATCGGAATCTGCTATCTTATCGGCACAAAGCCGATAAAAATTATACGAATTGAACCTGCCCCGGCAAAATTGCGCCATTTTCTCGGCCAAAGCCGCCAAAGCCGGTTCAATATCAGTTCGCACCGGCGGCCGCGGCATGTTGTTCTTCGAGTTTCCGCAGCGACAGCGGCAGTTCAAAGTGCATATCCTCTTCCGTAACATGCCTGGATTCTACGGTGGCTCCGTAACGCACTTTCAAGACGTCCACAATTTCCTGCACCAGGTCTTCCGGAGCCGAGGCCCCAGCGGTGATCAGAACAACGTTAATTCCGTTAAACCAGGCGTGATCCACGTGTGATGCATCATCCACCAGATATGACGGCGTGCCCCGGTTTTCCGCCATTTCCACCAGCCGCTTGGAATTCGAACTGTTCTGACTGCCTACCACCAGTACCAGATCGCAGTCCGGGGCAAGTTTCTGTACCGCCGCCTGACGGTTGGTTGTGGCATAGCAGATATCGTCCTTGGGCGGGGCTTGAATGCGGGGAAATTTCTTCTTGAGTTCGGCAATAATTCTGGCCGCATCATCCAGGCTCAAGGTGGTTTGTGTCAGATACGCCACGCGATGATCATCCGGGATTTCCAGCCGATGCACATCTTCCGCACTTTCAACAATGCTGATCGCATCCGGCGCTTCACCCAGCGTGCCGACAACTTCGTCATGATCCGCATGGCCGATTAAAACAATCGTAAATTTCTGCTTGGCGTAACGAATCGCCTCATTATGCACCTTGGTAACCAGCGGGCAGGTTGCATCAACCTGAATGAGCCGGCGCTCCGCAGCCCGCTTTCGCACTTCCGGCGATACCCCGTGGGCGCTGTAAACCACCGTGGCTCCCTCGGGCACTTCGTCTATGGAATTCACAAAAACGGCACCCTGCCGGGTGAAGCGCTCCACCACATGCAGATTATGGACGATTTCATGGTAAACGTAGATGGGAGCCCCCTTGAGCTTCAGCATGCGTTCAACGCACTCAATGGCCATATTGACTCCAGCGCAAAACCCGCGCGGATTAGCAAGTATAATTTTCATGCAGCATCTCCGTAAACATGCATCAATGTCAAAGGCGTCAGCCTTATTATCTGCGGGCTTGCAGCACGCGCAGCATATTGCCGTCCATTTGGCAGCAGCCCGCATCCGGGACAACACACCCGCCTGCCGGTTATATTACCACAAAGTATGGCTGGTTGGCGATGCAGTCAATGAATTCAGCATACCCGGCAGGCCCGATGCTTCCGTGTTTGTGGAACACCGCATGATTGGAAGATTGCGGATTGAGGCCTTAAATTCAATATTGCGAGATTTGCAGCGTATGACCATTGAATCCACCAACCCCGCTCCGGCAACCGTGCATTGGGCTTTCGCCCCCATGACCGATATTGCCCAGGCCCGGCAGTATACCTGGCGGCTGGCCCATGAGCATTACGAAAATTTCACCGTTGTCTCGCATCTGGTTCCGAAGGCTTTACGCCAGGATTTCTGCAATATTTATGCGTTTTGTCGCACCGCCGATGATCTCGGCGATGAAGTGGGCAATCCGCAACTGGCACTGGAATATCTCGCTGATTTTCGCCGTCAAACATTGGATTGCTACGCCGGAACGACAAAAACGGCTGTTTTCACCGCTTTGTCGGAAACCATTCAAAAGCATGATATTCCCCAACGCCCCTTTCTCGACCTTATCAGTGCTTTCGAACAGGATCAACGCGTCAACCGTTATGAAACCTTCGCTCAAGTTCTGGATTACTGCACCCGCAGCGCCGATCCGGTGGGCCGCCTGGTTTTATACCTTGCCGGGTATCGGGACCAGCAGCGGCAGGCCTTATCCGATAAAACCTGCACCGCACTGCAACTGGCCAATTTCTGGCAGGATGTGCGACGGGATATTCTGGAAAGAAACCGCATCTACCTGCCGGCGGATTCCATGCATAAGTTTGAGGTTGATGAGCAGCAGATTCGTCAGGGGCGCTGCGATGATCATTTTCGCGCCTTGCTGAAATTTGAAGTTGATCGTTGTCAGACCCTGTTTGATGAAGGCCGGGCGCTTCTACCGCTGATCCATCGGCAACTGCGTTCGCAGATTTCTCTGTTCAGTGCCGGTGGTCAGGCGATCCTCGCCGCCATTCGTCAGCAGAATTATGACACGCTTTCGCATCGACCCTCGCTTTCCAAGGCCCGGAAAATAAGTCTTATGGCCCGGGCGATGGTGGCAGGGGCGCTGGCGATATTTGCCGGAGGTGCTCATTGACCGCACAACTGCCATCGGCTCATCACGCCATGGACCTTGAGTTATCGCGCGACTATTGTCGGCAGGTTACGCAGCAGCAGGCCCGGAATTTTTATTATGGCCTGCGCCTGCTGCCGGAGCCGGCAAAATCCAGCATGTTTGCGCTCTACGCCTGGATGCGCCGCGCCGACGACCTTGCGGATGATTCCGCGGATTTACCGCTTGTCCAGCGCCGCGAACTGCTGGATCAATTCCGCTGCTTAACCCATCAGGCCATTGCCGCTGCGCTTTCTAGCACGGCCGAAAATCCGGCCTGGCCCGGATGGGCCGCGTTCGCGGAATGCGTGCATCGGCACTCAATTCCACCCGCGCTTTTTGATGATATGATCGATGGACAACTGCAGGATCTGGAATTTCATCAGCCGCAGACCGATGCGGATCTGCGGCAATATTGTTACCGCGTGGCCGGTGTGGTGGGACTCGCGAGCATTCATATATGGGGGTTTACCGGTGGGGCGGAAACCGAATCGCTCGCGGTGGATCGCGGCATCGCCTTTCAATTAACCAATATCCTGCGGGATGTGAAAGAGGACTCCGCACGAAATCGCATTTATTTTCCAGCCCAGCAGATGCAGCGCTGCGCTGTGACCGCCACCGAACTGCTTACCGGCAAGGCCACCGCGGGCTTTCAGGCGTTAATGCAACATCATATTGACCTCGCCGAGCAATTATTTGCCCGCTCGGCATCACTGGATCAGCGGATCAATCCCGAAAATGTTTCGGCTCTGAAGGCGATGACAGCGATTTATCACGGGATCTTGCGTAAAATTGCCAGGCAGCCGCAGCAGGTGCTGCGGGGTCGTGTGCGATTAAGCAAATTGGCCAAGCTGTGCATTGCCATGCAAAGCTGGCGGGCAGGCAAACAATGAAGCGTCTGCCTGCCACGCCTGAATGTATCGGACCTGTCCGTATATAATCCGCTGTTGTTAACAGCGCATAGGGAATAAGACTTTGCCTTTGAACAATCAAATATCTGGAACCGGGAC